>CAZFQU010000001.1:0-86673 GCA_964521245.1 uncultured Alistipes sp.
CCGTTTGTGTCAATATCGGGCAGGGCGCGAGGGTTGAGCGATGCACCGAGCTTGGACCTACAACAAGGGAATGAAGGCTCCGCAGACCGCCGGTATCATCCACACCGATTTCGAGCGCGGATTTATTCGTGCCGAGGTTATCAAGTATGACGACTACACCTCGCTCGGCTCGGAGAAGGCGTGTCGTGACGCCGGTAAGATTGGTGTCGAGGGTAAGGAGTATGTTGTTCAGGATGGCGATATTATGCACTTCCTATTCAATGTTTAGCATAAGAAAGATAAAAACCAAGAATATATGACAAGAGAAGTTCGCGTGCGTTTTGCACCCAGCCCCACAGGTCCGCTCCATATCGGAGGTGTCCGTACGGCTCTTTACAACTTTTTGTTTGCCCGCAAGTTGGGCGGTAAGATGATTCTTCGTATCGAAGATACCGATTCGCAGCGTTTTGTCCCCGGAGCCGAGGAGTATATTCTCGAGTCGCTCAAGTGGTGCGGAATCGAGATTGACGAGGGTGTTGGCGTTGGCGGTCCCCACGCCCCCTATCGTCAGAGCGAGCGCAGAGAGATATACCTCAAGTATGCTCTTCAGCTCGTCGATGCAGGTTGGGCATACTATGCATTCGACTCTGCCGAGGAACTTGATGCTCTGCGCAAGCAGTATGAGTCTGAGGGTAAGACCTTTGCTTACAACTTTCAGGTGCGTAACCAGTTGGCAACATCGCTCTCGCTCAGTTCAGAGGAGGTCAAGGAGCGTATAGAGCGTGGCGACCAGTGGGTAATTCGCTTCAAGATGCCTGAGAATGATGTTGTTAAGATGCACGACTTGATTCGTGGCGATGTGGAGGTCAACACCTCGACCCTCGATGATAAGGTACTCTATAAGTCTGCTGACGCACTGCCTACATATCACCTCGCAAACATTGTTGACGACCACCTTATGGAAATCTCGCACGTTATTCGTGGCGAGGAGTGGTTGCCTTCGTTGCCTCTGCACTACCTTCTCTATCAGGCTTTTGGCTGGAGCGATTCGCAGCCTGAGTTTGCTCACCTGCCTCTGCTCTTGAAACCTACGGGTGGTGGTAAGCTCTCGAAGCGTGATGGTGATAAGATGGGCTTCCCCGTATTCCCTTTGTTCTGGAAGTCGCCCTCGACAGGCGAGACGTCACGCGGTTATCGTGAGGATGGCTACTTGCCCGAGGCATTTATCAATATGTTGGCACTCTTGGGATGGAATCCGGGTACTGAGCAGGAGTTATTCTCGATGCAGGAGCTTATCGACAGTTTCTCGCTCGACAGAGTCTCGAAGTCGGGTGCGCGTTTCCAGCCCGATAAGGCTAAGTGGTTCAATGCTCAATATCTGCACAAGATGAATGCCGAGGAGTTGGCACAAATTTATCAGCCCACACTCAAGGCACACGGCATTGAGGTCAGCGATCAGATTGCAGGCAAGGCTGCAGAGATTATGAAGGAGCGTGCAACATTACTCACCGACCTTTGGGATTTGACCTCGTTTTTCTTCGTAGCTCCCACAGAATATGAAGAGAAGCAGGCAAAGAAGTATTGGAAGGGTGATAATCCCCGCATCCTTGGTGAACTTCGTCAGGTGCTTGCTATGATTGACGACTTCTCGTTAGAGAATACCGAGCGTATTGTTCACGCGTGGATTCAGGAGCGTGGTTACGGTATGGGTCAGGTGATGAACACTCTGCGTTTGGCTCTCGTTGGCGCGGGTAAGGGTCCCGGCATGTACGATGTGACCTCGTTCATCGGTAAGCAGGAGTGTCTCTCGCGTATCGATAATCTCTTCGAGCGTCTAAAGCCTCAGGAGTAATGATATCTGTCGAGCAACAACTTTGGGGTATGAACCCCGAGGGCGAGGCTGTTGTCATCTATAAGATTGTTAACGACTGTGGTGCCGAGGTTCATCTTACGAACCTTGGGGCTGCAGTCGTTGCCATAAAAGTTCCCGACAGGAATGGCAAAATAGAGAACGTCTTGCTCGGTAGTCGTAGCGCTCAGGAAGCTCTGCACGACAATCTGCATCTGGGAAAGATGCTGGGTCGCTATGCCGGCGTCATTGGCTCGGCGCGATTCTCGCTCGATGGAGAGCAGTTTCATCTTGAGCCTAACTCCGGTCGCCACCACTCAGACGGTGGTAGCAAGGGACTTCATACTCGCCTGTGGGAGAGCAGGGTAGAGTATAATCGTGTGGTGATGGAGCTTCAGAGCGAGGATGGCGAGTCGGGCTATCCGGGTACTCTCTATGTGCAGGTCATCTACGATTTCGACGACGACTGCTCATTTGAGGTAACCGTGCGTGCAGCCTCTGATAAAGATACCATCCTAAACATAGCCCTGAACATCTGCATCAACCTCGATGGTGCCGACTCGGGGTCGGTACTCGACCACCACTTGAAGGTCTCGGCCTCGACTTACGCACAGACAAACGCGCGTCAAGTGCCTACGGGTGAGCTGCTTACGGTGGAGAATACACCTCTCGATTTTCGTAAATTAAAGCCCCTTGGCTCCGATATTGACTCCAACGAGGCTCATATCGACGATTTTGGTGGCTATGCGCACTCTCTGCTTCTGGATGGCTACAAGCCCAATATCCTCTCCGAGGTGGCAATCTTGAGGTCTTCGAAGTCTGCACGTCAGCTGACCATACTATCCTCGCAGCCCTCACTATTCATAAACACAGGCAACGACCTCTCAGTAGGCTCTCACTCCTCGGCATCAGGTTACAATGATTATGGTGGCGTATTTTTGCTCTGTCAAAATTTGCCCGATGCTCCCAACCACTCCAATTTCCCCTCGGCACGCATCGTAGCAGGGGAGTTGTATATACATAAAACCGTATATCACTTTTCTATTTTTTAATTTTATAGGGCATATTTGTCCTATCCCTTAAATGGCGTGAATGGCTGTACTTTAAGTACTATCCATCCACGCCGTTTTTCACGATAGTCCAAATCTGCTCCTCTAAAATCAAAAAATAACTCTCGCTTCGGGAGGTTGATTCGTCGCAATTTCCAGATTTGTATGCGGTAAATTCCGCACCGCCTTTAGCAAAACCCGAATGGGACGTACGTTAAAGTACTACCCATCGGCGACCCTCTTCGTTTAAGAACAAATCTGCTCCTCTAAAATCAAAAAATATTTTTCGATTTGTATGCGGTAAATTCTGCACTGCCTCCTTCACCCCGAATGGGAAATATCAAATATATGTCCCATCCGTGGCTCACTTCGTTAGCACACAATTTTCTCGCCTAAAATCAAAAAATGGTTACAGCCCGGGAGGTTGATTAGTCGCAATTTTTCGATTTGTATGCGGTAAATTCTGCACTGCCTCCTTTACCCCGAATGGGAAATATCAAATATATGTCCCATCCGTGGCTCACTTCGTTAGCACACAATTTTCTCGGCCTAAAATCAAAAATACGTTTCGCTGCTGACCATTGATTAGCTGCAAAACAAAAACCGAGCGGGAACTACATTAAAGTATTACCCACTCGGTTTTATTGTTTCGAGGCACAAAATATGCCCCTACAAGTACCTTACTTATTTATCTTCGCCCACGAATCCTTAAGGGTCACCGTACGATTGAATATGGGGGCCTCGGCAGTGGAGTCAGTATCGGCGCAGAAGTAGCCCACACGCTCGAACTGGAAGGGCTTACCAATCTCGGCACCCTTGAGTGAAGGCTCCAGATATGCCTTAACCTTAACCATCGACTCTGGGTTGAGGTTGTCCTCCCACGAGGTCTGACCATTCGAAGTGTCGAAGGGATCCTCAGTGGTAAACAAGGGGTTGAACAGTCGCACTTCAGCCTCTGTTGCGTGCTGAGCCGATACCCAGTGGATTACACCCTTAACCTTGCGGCCATCGCTCGACGAACCCTCACCCGAAAGTGGGTCGTAGGTGCATCGCAGCTCGATGATGTTACCCTCAGCATCCTTGATAACCTCCTCGCACTTAATCAGATATGAGTAGCGCAGGCGCACCTCCTGACCCGGGCTGAGGCGGAAATACTTCTTGGGAGGATTCTCCATAAAGTCGTCACGCTCGATGTAAAGTTCGCCAGAGAAGGGTACATCGCGCATACCGGCAGCCTCATCCTCGGGGTTGTTAACTGCCTTACGCATCTCGACCTTGCCCTCCTCCCAATTGGTGATAACCACCTTCAAGGGGTTCAGAACAGCCATACGACGCTCAGCTACACGGTTCAAGTCCTCTCTTACGCAATACTCCATCTTTCCGAGGTCGATTACGTTATCGCGCTTGGCAACACCTACCATCTCGGCGAAGTTACGTACCGAAGCGGGTGTATAACCCTTACGGCGCAGTGCGCAGATGGTCGGCATACGGGGGTCATCCCAGCCCATAACAGCACCCTCCTTAACCAGCTTAAGCAGGTTGCGCTTCGACATCATCGTATAGGTGAGGTTCAGACGCGCAAACTCATACTGGTGCGAGGGATAGATATCGAGTGCCTCGATAAACCAATCGTACAAGGGACGGTGAACGTCGAACTCAAGCGTACAAATCGAGTGAGTAATCTTCTCTATCGAGTCGCTCTGACCGTGAGCATAGTCGTACATGGGATAGATACACCACTTGTTGCCCGTGCGGTGATGCTCGGTGTGGAGTATTCTGTACATAATGGGGTCGCGGAAGAGCATATTGGGGTGAGCCATATCGATTTTCGCACGCAACACCTTAGAGCCATCCTCAAACTCGCCATTACGCATACGGGTAAAGAGGTCGAGGTTCTCCTCAACCGAGCGGTCGCGCCATGGCGAGGGCTTTCCGGGCTCCGATACCGTACCGCGGTTCTCTCTGATCTGCTCCTGAGTCTGGTCGTCAACGTAGGCAAGCCCCTTCTTGATAAGCTCCACAGCCCAATCGTAGAGCTGGTCGAAGTAGTCCGAAGCATAATACTCGGCAGCCCAATTAAAGCCCAGCCACTCGATATCGCGCTTTATAGAATCAACATACTCCACATCCTCCTTGGTGGGGTTAGTATCGTCGAAGCGCAAGTTACACTTACCGCCATATTTCTTTGCCAAGCCGAAGTTTATGCAGATACTCTTGGCGTGACCAATGTGCAGATAACCATTAGGCTCAGGCGGGAAACGGGTCTGAACTCTGGGTTCGCCATTGGCGATAGACTCCTGAATAATCTCTTCGAGAAAATTTACCGACTTCTCTTTAGCCGGTGCTTCATTTGCGGTTGCCATATAATTTACTGAAATAGATTTTACTAATAATTTGCAAAGATAATAAAAAATAGGGAGCAACTCAAATGATGCCCCCTAAATTTGTATAAAAGTCAAAAAAACTTTATTCTCCGACCCCTCTCTATTTCCCTTTTTTGAGCGAGAAGAGCTTGTCGAGTTGCACGCCGATTTTGAGTATTTGTTGCAGACCGCAGCCCACACCGTCGAAGTGGAACACCAACTCGGCACCTATCGAGAGAGTGTCGTCGAAGAAGAGATTGTTGTAACTCAGGGCTGTACGATTATAGAATCCCTCGTCGGTGGCGTAGAAGGTTGATGCCTCGAACAAATCCTCGCCATAGGTCGAATACAAAGGCATCAGATTATCGCCCACATAGAGCTTGTTATCAAGCGCAAAGCCTTTGTATGAGAGTTTTGCCCACAGCTCACCGCCCATAGGACTCTCCCAACCTGCCTCCAGTCGGCGGTCGCGCTGCATAGCCAGCAGATAGCCCAAGCGCAGGTCAACACTTAACTCGCCACCCAAGCGCACTCCGAGGTGGGGATTGAGCAGTGAGTTGTCAACCACACCTTCGCCCTCAGTCTCGGCATAAGTCTTGGCATAGTGGAGCAGCATCAGCGAGCCGCCGGCATAGAACCTTTGATTGTCGTACCTTGCCTCGGCAAGTATGCGGAACTTCTCGCGCTGGGTCTGGGTGCGCAGCCCCTCCCAATCTATCAGAAATTCGGCATATGAGTCGTTCTTTGCGGACTGCCACGTGGCGAGAATACCCTGCAAGGGGTCGTGATAGAATGTCGTCTTGTCGTCGAATATCGACTCCGAATAGCTGCCAATCATCTTCGAACGCGGGAAGATTCCGGCATTGATTCTGAATTGCGGACTCTGGAATTGGTAATATACCATCAGTGCCGCTTCAGAGAGCGATTTCTCATCACCAAATTCGTGGGTGAGGTTTGCTCCCACCATCAGTCGGTTGCGCTCAGCCCACTCTATGCCCACTTCGGGCGAGAACCCCATGCCGAATAGCGTGAAACCCTCGTTCATATCGCTACATGAGGAGTACTCTCTATTGTCGAAACGAGTCTCAAACTGAGCCTCCAAAACCAAATTTTGGGCCTCGGTACTCACCACCATAAACAGCATGAGTGCTGTTACAACTATTAAAAATCGCCTCATAATAATCTGCTGTGTAAATAAATCAGTTTCAAAATTAGGCAATTTTTTTCTAAATGACTACATTTGTCGCATAAAATAAGTCTATAAAAACTGCTAAATGAGAAAAATTACCAATTCGGAGCTTAATAGACCCTCCGCTGAAGAGTTCTCTCAGATGGAGAAAATGCCGGTGACGGTTGTCTTGGACAACGTGCGTTCGTTGCAGAATGTAGGTTCGTTCTTTCGTACGGGCGATGCCTTTGCCATCAAGCACCTTGCGCTCTGTGGCATAACCGCAACTCCTCCCAATCGAGATATTCACAAGACAGCTCTGGGTGCCGAGATGACCGTTGAGTGGAGCTACCACAAGACAACCGCAGAGTGTGTCGAGGCTCTCAAGGCTCGAGGAGTGAAAATCATTGCTGTCGAGCAGGTCGAAGGAGCAGTTATGCTCTCCGACTTTAAGACAGAGCCGGGTGTGGAGTATGCCCTTGTATTTGGTAACGAGGTGATGGGTGTCGAGCAACAAGTGGTCGATATGTGCCACTCGGCAATCGAAATTCCGCAGGTAGGTACCAAACATTCGCTCAACGTGTCGGTGTCGGGCGGTGTTGTTTTGTGGCACTTTTTTGCACAACTCAAATAATAAAGCTACCTTTACATCCCAAACTAACTATTAACCCAAGCTATAAATAGAATCTAACCACAATAAAACTATGTCAGTAGAATCAACTCTTCGTGCGGTTACAACCTACCGCCTTACTGAGATGAAGCAACGCGGTGAGAAGATAGCGATGCTTACCTCCTATGACTATTCGATGGCAAAGATTGTCGATGCAGCAGGTGTCGATGTGATACTCGTTGGCGACTCGGCAGCCAATGTGATGCATGGCTACGAGACCACACTGCCCATCACTCTCGATATGATGATTGACCACGCCCGCTCTGTTGTGCGTGCCGTAAATCGTGCGCTTGTTGTTGTCGATTTACCCTTTGGTACCTACCAAGGCAACTCCAAAGTAGCTCTCGACTCGGCTATCCGCATTATGAAGGAGACCGAGGCAGATGCAGTGAAGCTCGAGGGTGGTGAGGAGATTTTGGAGTCTGTGCAGCGTATTCTTGCCTGCGGTATTCCCGTTATGGGCCACCTCGGACTCACTCCTCAGTCTATCCATAAGTTCGGCACCTACACCGTGCGAGCAAGAGAGGAGGCTGAGGCTCAGAAACTGCTTAAAGATGCTCAGCTTCTCGATAAGGCAGGCTGCTTTGCTTGTGTGTTGGAAAAGATTCCTGCCGAACTTGCAGCTAAGGTAACAGCCTCAGTATCAATGCCCACCATAGGTATTGGTGCGGGTGGAGCTACTGATGGTCAGGTGCTTGTGGCTCACGATATGCTCGGTATCAACAAAGGCTTTTCACCTCGATTCCTTCGTCGCTATGCCGATCTGCATACCATTATGACCGATGCAGTCAGCGCATATATTCGCGATGTTAAGGAGCAGGATTTTCCTAATGAGCGGGAACAGTACTAATTTAATTTTTTTGATTTATATGCGGTAAATTCTGCACTGCCTCCTTCGCCCCGAATGGGAAATATATCTAATATGTCCCATCCGTGGCTCACTTCGTTAGCACAGAATTTCCTCGCCTAAAATCAAAAAAATGTCTTACAACCTTATGTGTGGGTAAATTCTGCACTGCCTCGCTCACCCCGAATGGGAAATATATCTAATATGTCCCATCCGTGGCTCACTTCGTTAGCACATAATTTCCTCGCCTAAAATCAAAAAATCCTCACGTTTTGGGAGGTTGATTAGTCGCAAAAACAAATCCCGAGAGGAACGTACATAAGAGTACTACCCACTCGGGATTCTTATTACGATAAGTTATAAATCGAAAAAATCTTCTGCTTAGAGTATCTGATCGATATAGTCTAAAATTTCCTCTCTGCCCTGACCATTTGACGATGATGAGCAGAACATCTGTGGCAACTCTTCCCACTCTTCGGAGAGGGTTTTTCGATAGAGGTTGACACTTCGCTCGAGCTGACTCTTCGAGAGTTTGTCAGCCTTAGTGAAGATAATGCCAAAGGGCACGCCATTCATACCGAGCATCTGGATAAAGCGAAGGTCAATCTTTTGAGGTTCGAGGCGCGAATCGACCAACACAAACAGATAGTGCAACTTTCGGCACTTGAGTATGTAGTCGGTTATAATCTTCGAGAACTCGCCAACTGCCGATTTCGAAACACGTGCATAGCCATAGCCCGGCAAATCGACCAGATACCAACTATTATTTATCGTAAAGTGGTTTATAAGGCGGGTCTTTCCGGGTGTGCCCGACACCTTTGCCAATCCCGAGTGTTGGGTCAGCATATTTATAAGCGACGACTTACCCACATTACTGCGACCGATGAAGGCTATATCCTTCATCTCGTCTTTGGGTACCTGATTTATGGCAGAAGAACTGCACTTGAATTGTGCGCTTTTGATAATCATCTTCAACGGCTCTCTTTTCAGACTACTCTTCGGACTTAGGCTCGATGTAGATTTGGAACATCAAGGGGGTGTAGGACTGAATTTCGGTCGATACGGTGGTTACGGTTGTTGACTCGTACTGCATATCGTTGTTATAGTAGTAGTCGTCATAGTAACCATAGTAGTAGTTATTATAGTAGTTGTTGTAGTAACCTCCGTAGTAGGAGTTACCATAATAGGAGTTCATATAGTTGTAGTAGTTAATCATATCGTAGTAACTACTATCATAGGTCGTAGAGGTAGATGTTGTTCCATCCTGACCCGTAGCTCCATAGTTGTAGGTCGATGTGCCGACGAATGTTGCCCACTGACCGTAGCGCAGCTGAGGCACCGAGTAGAACCAGCTCGACACCAAATCCGACTCGTCGGTCTCGGGACAGTAGCTGAGCGCACTTCCCTCAGCCGACACCTCGCCGAAGACAAGTTTTTTCACCTCGTCGATATTAGTGTCGAAGATAAAGCCATCCAAGAAACGACCTATGTACCAAATCTTGGCTGTTCCCGCGAGTTTCACCGAGTCACCCTCCAGAGTGCCTTCGCCAAATCGCTCCAAAAGAGCCTCGTTAATCTTCAGGTCAAGCTCCTCGATATTGTTATAGGGCGAGGTTGTCGAGGAGTAGGTGTTGGCATACTTGAGCAACTTCGAGCGGTCGAGTGTGGGCTTGAATGTGTGGTCGATGTAGAGCTGAGGCACCGAGTCCACAGCGTTGCGCCACTGGTAACCGTCGTTGTACTGAGGCTCGTCGGCACCTCTGACACCCGAGGTTTTCTCATCTTCCTCATCCACGGGTTTCAGTCCGCCATTCTGCTCGGCAAAGCCATCGACAACGCCACCCTCATACTCCAATGGGTTTTTCACAAGGTCGAGAACCTCGATATCTGCAATCAAGGGGCGACTCTTGCTCAGAGAATAGACCGTACCTCCATAATCCTGACCCTCATATCCGCCACTGCCAGACAGTCCGCCGACAATCGTCGAGGGCATATAGAGTCTGAATTTGGCTCCCTTACCGAGTGTCAGACTTCGGTCCAGACCGCGCTCCGAGGAGTATGCTTCGCCTAATGTGATTTGGTTGATAAACGCCTTGTGTATTCCATCCATAAGGTTGGCGGTCTCGACGCCGCAGTAGCGATACATAGGCACATAGTGCGTGTAGCGGGTGAACGAACCCATCTGACGAGCTGTCAGCTCGTTACGTGTAAGACACACATTGCCTGCCAAGTCGCGTCCCTCGAACTTGAAGCGCACCCAATAAACCGTATCGTTGACGGGCATATCTTGGTCTCCCGCATCGAAAATATCGATGTAGTAGTCGCCATCAGCCTGTCGGTTCTCAACAAGTTCGGGGCGGTGAAGCTCCATCCATTTTTCGAGTGCAACATTCTCCTCGCCCGTATATACTCTATCCTCGTTGTCGGCACACGAGCTGAGCATCAGGGCTGCCAGCAGTGCAAAAACGCTAAAATTAACTCTCTTCATAGAAATACTACTCAACCAAATCTATCGTAAAATGTATAGCCAAGGGGCTGTCGGGGGCAATCAATCCCAACTCCTCGGAGCCATACGCCATTGTGTAGGTCATATAAATCTCGACAATATCTCCCTCGCGGCAACCCTCTAACGACTCGGCAAGTCCCTTTATTGTGGGAGTCTTGCCTACCTCTATGATATAAGGGTCGAAATCCCAATATTCGAGGTTCAGTCCCGCATCTTTGAGAAGATCCCTCATCAATATATTATTGGTGTAGAGCGGAACTTGTGAGGTGGAAATACGCTTGAAGCTGAACTCATAGATGCTCATCGTCAGATATATGGTGCGACCACTCTCGACAAGGGGTCTGAGTTCACGGTCGGCATCATAGTAGTTCTTAATCCATCGGCACACCATATCGCCGTGAGTGGTGAAGAAGTCGGGATTGTCCACATCGAGCGAAGGGTCCGACGCCTGCTCCTCGGTCTTGAGGGCGAGCGTGCCGGTCATAAAACTCTCAAGCTGCGAGAGCTGCTTAGAGAACACATCCTCCTCCTCGCCACACCCCACAAAGCAGAGTGCAGCAACGAGCGAGCAGACAATATATCTGAAACGATTCATAAGTCAACTAAAGTAAGTATCTGTATAATTGTGCAAATATAATAGTTTTTTTCAAAACTAAAAAATCGCACACCTACACCTCTCAACCTGCCTTGTCTCCTACTTCATCAGGGAGTCGATATATGCCTTGATTTTGGGTGCAGGGTCCTCCCAACCTTCGGGCTTGATGACCTTGCCATCTTTGGGGTTGTAGTGGGGTTTGCCATCGGGCCAGAGCTTTGCCATATTGGCGCGCTGAACAATCTCGAACAGCTCGTCGGCTTCCAGTCCCATCTCAACCATTGTGCCGAGAGCAAAGTACATGAGGTCAATCATTGCATCAGCCTGCTCGTAGATATTGTCGGCAACCAAAAACTCGGCTACCTCCTCCTGCATCCACTTGCCACGACTCAGTGCGCGTTTTTTGTCTATCATCTTTGGGCTTTGAGCCACAGGATGTCCGAACTTCTCGTGAAATTCGCGAACATCATTCCACTCCTTTTTCATACTTTATATTCTTTATGCAGATAAAATTTTCGGCAAAAATACGAAAAAAAGTTTTTCAACGGTTATTCGCTCTCCGTTTTTTGACTGCCACCACCACGCAAAACATAGGTTAAATGTGGCTCTGAGAGCGATTTTGCCATATTTCTGAGAGTTATTCATCCGCAAATTATAACCGTTGGTCACATTATTATATCAGTTCGTCGCATTAAACCCTTATTTCGTTGAAAAATTTTGGTTGTTTGTCTGAAAAAAATTACCTTTGTGGCTTAAAATGAAGGGTGGGATATGTTGTGCGCCCTGCGACCATTGATGCAAACAACCAAAAATTATAATATAAAATGAAAATCTTTAACGAACAGAGCAGCTACGTAGCTCCCGAGGTGGAGCTTGTAGAGATCGATGTCGAGCAAGGTTTTGCGCTCAGCACCGAGCAAGGTTTTGAGGGTCCTTCTTATGAAGAGGAGGATGTGTGGTAACCCAATGTTTAACCAAAAAAGAAAGCAAACAGAGATGAAAAAATTTTGGAATTTGATGCTTGCGATGCTGGTTATCTTGGGCGCAGTATCGTGTAGCGAGGATGTTGATTCGGTAAATGTTAATCCCGAGTCTGAGGGTCTGTCGTTCTATGCAGAGTTTGATAACGGTGACGACACCCGTGTTGATGTTGTTTACGACGAGGACAGCAAGTTGTGGAACACCGTATGGACCGGTGATGATGCCATCACAGTTACGAATGTAAACAACACTAAGTCTTATACCTTTACCAACACCGTTGATAAGCCTAACAAGTTTACTTGTACTGCTGATGGTGTAGAGAGCCTTGTTAACACTGCCGTTATCCTTTCCGTGCAGCCTGCCAATTTCTCTACCTTGGGTAAGAAGGGTGTGGTGGTTAACCACCGTGTTGAGAATTTCAACCCCCAGAGCGAGGCTATCAAGCTCGAGTCGCAGAACTCGTTCCTTCGTTATACTTACAACGGTTCCGGCACTGTAACCCTCACCCTTACCGACGATTTGGGTCAGTCTTCGGGCTTCTTCTTTGTTAACGATACCAACACTACCACCATTTCGTTCGACGAGAACGATGGCGAGAGATGGGTGTCGGTTAGTGCTACCGAGCCTGTTGCTGCAACTCTTTCTTACTCTATCAATGGCGTAAAGTGCAAAGAGGCAGGTATTACCCTCCAGAAAGGCAAGATTTATAACCTCGGCACACTTGCATTCCCCTACGAGGTTGACACAACTTGGGGTATTGCCGGCGACTTCAATGGTTGGGCAGCTGGAACTCCCGAGCCTTTGTATGTTGTTGACGAGTGGCTTGTTGCTTATGGCTTGACCGGTCTTAATGGCGGTTTCAAGTTCGTTCAGAACAAGGGCTGGGATGATGCTCAGGGTGGTGTTCCCGCTGAGGGTACTGCATCGGCAACCGGTGAGTGGCTCAACTGTGGCATAAATAATATCTCTGCCGCTGATGCTTCGGCATACGATGTCTATTTCGTTCCCGAGCGTTCGCTCTATTGTATCGTTGCAGCTGGTGGCGTAGCTCCCGAACTTCCCGAGAAGCCTGCTGCTATCACTTGGTCGCTTACCGGTACCTACAACGACTGGGGCGAGAACGAGATGAAGGCAACCGAGGTTGAGAACCTCTTCGTAGCAAAGGGTGTTGAGCTTACTTCGGGTGCAGAGATTAAGGTTAAGGATATTACCACTTGGGATACAAGCTATGGTGGTGGTATCACCAACCTCAATACCAACAGCTGGATGAAGGCCTACTACAACGGTTCGAACGTGGTAGTTGCAGCTTCTGGTACCTATGATGTTTACTTCGAGTATGCAGAAGGTGCTGAGTATAGCAAGCTCTACCTCATTGAGGCTGATGGCGACTACACCGCAGCCACCGAGCAGACCGCTAATGGTACACTCGAGACTCCTGTTGACGTTAATATCGGTCTCGTTGGTTCGTTCCAAGGTTGGGATGTTGCAGGTGCTATTGCTATGACCGCAACATCTGATGGTTGGCTCATTGCTTCAAATATCGAGCTTTACAAGGATGCTCAGTTCAAGTTCGTTAAGGATAACAGCTGGGCTGTAAGCTATGGTTACAAGGATGCCGTACTGGTTGCTGAGGCAGATAAAGAGTATAAGCTTTCGGTTGATGGTGGTCAGAACATTCAGGTTAACACAAACGGTAAGTTCAACATCTACTTCAATGCTTCGACCTTAGCGTTTAAGTATGAGTGTGTTGAAGAGTACACAGACCTTAATGTAAACATTACTATTAACAATAAGGCTGGTTGGGATCCTCTCTACATCTACCTTGAGAAGGATGGTGTTGCTATAACTCCTGAAGCGGGTGTACTCGTTGAGGATAACACCTACGCAATCAGTGGCGATTACATCGGAAGCACTCTTGCTTGCAAGTTTATCTCTGGCAGCAAGGTGTCCGAGGTGCAGAATATCACTATCACAAAGGATGGTGCATCTGTAACTTTGGAGGAGACCATTATTAAACTGAAAGTTCAGTTGAATACCTCAAACTCGAAGCAGTGGTGGGGTAGCACTATGAAGATTCACGTATGGGATACCGGTACTTCATTCGATACTTCTTGGCCCGGTAATGAAATGACAAGCGAGGGTAACTATACTTGGAGTGTTATAGTTCCTTCTGAGTTAGTAGGTAAGACTATAAAATTCCTTGTTCACAATGGTAATGGTTGGCAGTCTAGTGACTCTACCGTAACTATTAAGGCTGAGGGTAATACTGTTACGGGTAGCTCTATTGGTATTAACTAATTTACTCGTGAAATAAACTGAGGACCTGTCTAATAACTTTAGGCAGGTCCTTTTGTGTTTGATAGCTTCGTATATTCTTCCCTTTTATCCGATGCTATCTTATAAGCTGTTGGTTGATAAAAAAAGGTAAATTTCGCAAAAGAACCGAAATGTGCTAATATTTGTGTTGAGTAGATTGTAAAAGTAGAATTATTTTGCTATCTTCGCGTCGGTAAACTCTCAAAAACGTATGGCTATACATAAAATCAAATTCTTCACCGGTCGCAATTCGCGCTATCTGGCGGAGAAAATCGTTGCCAGCTATGGCACGACACTGGGTGATGCTGAGGTGCTTTGCTTCAGCGATGGCGAGTTCCAGCCTCGCTTCAATGAGTCTATCCGTGGTTGCACGGTATTTATTGTCCAGTCCACATTCCCCCCTACGGACAACCTTATGGAGCTGCTGATGATGGTTGACGCTGCGCGTAGAGCATCGGCACATCAGGTTATTGCCGTAATGCCCTATTTCGGTTGGGCGCGTCAGGATCGTAAAGACTGCCCCCGCGTACCCATTGGTGCTAAGCTCGTGGCAAATATGTTGATGGCTGCAGGTGTTGACCGCATTATGACTATGGACCTGCACGCTGACCAGATTCAGGGTTTCTTCGATATCCCCGTGGATGCTCTCTACGCAAGTGGTATCTTCATCCCCTATCTGCGTAGCCTCGCAATTCCCGACCTCTCGATTGCTTCGCCCGATATGGGTGGCGCAAAGCGTGCCGGCTCCTATGCCAAGTCGCTCGAGGCTCCCGTAATCATCTCGCACAAGGAGCGCGCTAAGGCAAACGTGGTTGGTAGTATGACCGCTATCGGTGAGGTTGAGGGTCGCAATATCGTTATCGTTGACGATATGATCGACACCGCAGGCACTATCTGTATGGCTGCCGATATGCTTATGGCTCGCGGTGCAAAGAGCGTTCGCGCCGCTATTACCCACCCCGTACTTTCGGGCCCCGCTTATGAGCGTATCAATGCCAGCGCACTTCAGGAGGTTATCACCACCGATACCATCCCCTTGAACCCCGAGAAGGATCTGCACAAGTTTACCGTGCTTTCGGTAGCAGATATCTTTGCAGATGTTATCGAGCGAGTACATAATTATAAGCCTGTGTCGCCGGTGTTCTTCAAGTAACTTTCTATTTTTCGATTTTATAGGGCATATTTGTCCTTGCTCTTGAGTGGCTCCGTCGGGCTGTACGTCAAAGTACTATCCCTCGGAGCCCCTCTTCGTTTAAGAACAAATCAGCTCCTCTAAAATACAAAAAATATTTTTCGATTTATATGCGGTAAATTCTGCACATCCCTCGAATCCCGACAATGCGACGTACGTTAGAGTACTACCCATCGTCGGGATTCTTCACGATGTACGGAATTTCCTCGCCTAAAATCAAAAAAATGGTTACAGCTCGGCAGGTTTATTTATCGCAAAAAACAAATCCCGAGTGGGACGTACATTCAAGTACTACCCACCCGGGATTCTTATTGCAATAAGTAGAATTTCCTCAGCCTAAAATCGAAAAATTAGTAGCCCAAAATTCGCATCATAGACCTATACGACTGCTCCTTGGCGAACAAGCGGGTGTAATACTCGTTATCGTCCTTGTCGCGGTCGATGATGATATGCTTGGGTGAGGGGATAAGGCAGTGCTGAATACCACCAAAACCTCCGAGCGACTCCTGATAAGCTCCGGTGTGGAAGAAGCCGATATATTGGGTATTTCCCTTCTCGAGCTTGGGGAGGAAGATTGCGTTGGTGTGTACCTCCGAGTTGTAGAAATCCTCGCTGTCGCAGGTCAGTCCGCCGAGGAATACTCGCTGATACTCCTTGTCCCAGTTGTTGATGGCAAGCATAATGTATCGCTGGTGGATTCCCCAAGTGTCGGGCAGGGTGGTGATAAACGACGAGTCGATCATATACCAATTCTCGCGGTCGTTCTGCTTCTTCTGATTGACGATAGAGTAGAGCGACGCGCCACTCTCACCCACGGTGAACGAACCAAACTCGGTGAAGATGTTAGGCTCCTGCACATCGTTCAGGTTGCAGAAATTCTTAATCTGCGAGACAATCTCCTCGGTCATATACTCATAATCGTAGTCGAAGTTGAGCGAGGTCTTGATGGGGAAACCTCCGCCGATGTTGAGGCTGTCAAGCTCGGGGCAAATCTTCTTCAACTCGCAATATACCGACAGACACTTCGAAAGCTCGTTCCAATAGTACGATGTGTCCTTGATGCCGGTATTGATGAAGAAGTGGAGCATCTTGAGCTGGAACTTCTTATTCTTCTGAATCTTCGCCTTGTAGAAGTCGATGATGTCGTTGTAGCGAATACCCAGACGCGAGGTATAGAAGTCGAACTTAGGCTCCTCCTCGCAAGCGATACGGATGCCGACCTTACACTTCTTGGTGAACGCCTCGTCGAAGAGGTCAATCTCCTCCTTGTTGTCAATCACGGGGATAGTATTCTCGAAACCCTCGTTTATGAGCTGAGCTATGTTCTCCACATACTGCGGACGCTTGAACCCGTTACAGATGATGTAGCGATCCTTGTCGATGATTCCGCCGTCGTAGAGCGCATTTATAATATGTATATCGTATGCCGACGATGTCTCGAGGTGGATATCGTTCTTGAGAGCCTCCTCCAGCACGAACGAGAAGTGATTCGACTTGGTGCAGTAGCAGTAGTTGTACGAACCCTTGTAGTCAACTTTTGCCATTGCCACGTTGAACATACGTTTTGCGCGATTGATTTGCGACGAAATTTTTGGCAGATAGGTTACCTTAAGCGGGGTGCCGTACTGCTTGATAATCTCCATCAAGGGGATGTCGTAAAGATTGAGTTCGTTGTCGATTACCGAGAACTCGTCTTGCGGAAAATCAAATGTCTGCTCAATCAGATCGATGTACTTGTTTTTCATAGCTCGGCTCTTTAAGACTTAATGTTTGGGTTGTTTAATCTTCTATTTTTACAGGTTTTGTCCCTGTTTTGCAATCCATCTCAGCTACATTGTCGGAAAATTGGCAAAGTAACTCGATTGGTTTTGTGCCTATTTCATGATGCAAATCTGCTAATTATTTTTCTAATTGACAACATTTAAGCCATATATATTTAATTTAAGGTGCATTTTTTCGTTTTCTGAAAGAAAAATTGTAATTTTGAGCCGTAAATCGACCTGTTTTTAGTGATGACGATAGCAAAGATTATAACCAAATATCTTCAAACCAACCGACGATTGGTCCTGCCTCAGCTTGGAGCCTTCATCGTGAAAAGCCCCGGTGAGGTAATCTTTTCGGAGATGCTCAAGCGCGATGACGGCGTTCTGCGAAAGTTGCTTGCTGACGAGGGAATGAGCGAGCTGGAGGCTGCGGGCATTATCGATCGTTTTGTTTTCGAACTCCGTCAGGGGGTCGAGGGCGGTGCTGTGTTCCAAGCTCCCGGGCTTGGAGTCTTTACGCGCGACAACGGAATCATCAGTTTCAGATTCTATCCCCAACTTGGCGATGAACCTAAGGAGCAGCCTGCACAGCCCGAGACCACTGAAGTTCAGCCCCCGCAACCTGAGCCGGTCGCTACTCAGGTGGAGCAACCCTCGCAACCCTTGCAACCAGAGCAGCCCGAGTCGATTGTTGCTCAACCTTCGCAACCAGAGCAGCCCTTGCAACCCGAGCAACCCGCTCAGCCCTTGCAGTCTCCTCTCACGGGGCAAGATGCTCCTGCGAGTGTCACCGAAACGATTGATAGCGACTCGGCAAGTCGAAAAATTAAATCCATACTCGGCGAACATTCCTCACAGGGTGGCAGTTCGTCGCATCCGCGCCATGCCGACCCCTCGATAAAGGGTCTTAAATATGGCTCGGAGAAGGCCTCTGAAGGCTTTAGCTACTCCTCGCGTTCGCGTCGCCCCGACACCTTCATCATCCTTGCTATTGCTGCGGTGATACTTGCTGTGGGAGCGATGGTCTATGCCTATTTGCGCGAGAAAAAGAATCAGAATCTCGAGCAAGAGTATGTCGAGCAGATGGTTAGCTCGATGGAACAACAGCACTCTGCGGGTGACCCGGATGCTGCCGCTTTTGCTGACACTCAAATTGATATGTAAGATATGGTCGATCTACTATCACTCAAACAACGCTTCGGCATTATTGGCAACTCCGAGTTGCTGAATCGTGCTTTGGAGGTGGCGTTGCGTGTTGCGCCCACCGACCTCTCGGTGCTAATCACCGGCGAGAGTGGCGTGGGTAAAGAGTTCTTTCCGCAGATTATCCACTCCTTCTCTTCGCGCAAGCACAGCAAATACATAGCTGTCAACTGTGGAGCTATACCCGAAGGTACTATCGACTCCGAACTGTTTGGACACGAAAAGGGAGCTTTTACCGGTGCAGTCGATTCGCGTAAAGGCTACTTCGAGGAGGCTGATGGTGGCACCATATTCCTCGATGAGGTTGCCGAGTTGCCACTCTCGACTCAAGTGCGTCTGTTGCGAGTGCTTCAGTCGGGAGAGTTTATGAGAGTAGGCTCGGCAAAGGTGCAAAAGACCAACGTGAGAGTTGTGGCAGCAACAAACGTCGATTTGCAGCAGGCAATCGTTGCGGGTCGTTTCCGCGAGGATTTGTACTATCGACTCAATACCGTACCTATTCTCGTGCCTGCACTTCGCGAGCGTAGAGGCGATATTTATCTCCTTTTCCGCAAGTTTGCTTCTGATGTGGCTGTACAGTATCGTATGCCCGCCATAACTCTTGACGAGGGTGCGCGTGCCATGCTCGAGAGTTACCATTGGCGAGGTAACATTCGCCAACTCAAAAATGTTGCCGAGCAGATATCTGCCATCGAGGAGTCGCGTGTGATAACTGCCGATATTCTTTCCCGATATTTGCCTCAGCACCATGTAGGCTCGGCTGTTACGATGCGTTCCACCACCTCGACATCCGAACAGGATTACTCCACCGAGCGTGAATTGCTCTACAAGGTACTCTTCGATATGCGTGCCGATATCAACGACCTTAAGCGTATGTTACAGGAGTTGACCCGTGGTACGGCTTATGCCCACACCTCCACGCCTTCGGCTCAAGGTGTGGTGAGCCTGCTGCCTCAGACAACAGCTACATCCCCCATCGACGACTACGCCGAGAGCGAGGAGATAGTTGACGAGTATCCTCGCAGCCTCACCAAGGCGGATGTTCAACGACGACAAATCGAGGATGCCCTGCGTCGCCATAATGGCAGGCGTAAAGATGCCGCCGCCGAATTATTTATGTCGGAAAGAACACTATATCGTAAAATCAAGGAGTTGGGAATAGAGTAGTTTTTCGATTTGCGTTACGGTGTGCGACTTTCAATCTCTTAAGATACATCATGAATATGAAACTCATAAAACTGTTTATTATCTCTGCACTCCTTCCCCTGTTGGCTGGGTGTGGCTTTCAGGTAAAGTACTCATTTACCGGAGCTTCGATTCCGCCCGAAGCTAAGACCTTCTCCGTGGCATACTTTCCGAATAATGCCGCAATGGTGTCGCCAATCTTAAGCTCGACACTTACCGATGCGTTGGTCGATAAGTTCTCGCGTCAGACCCGTCTGACTCAGGTCGATGAGGGGGGTGACTTTGCATTCGAGGGCGAGATTACAAATTACACTTCGACCACAGCCTCCGTATCATCTGAGGATTATGCGCTGTTGAACCGTCTGACAATCACCGTTAAGGTGCAGTTCACCAACGCCATCAACGAGTCGGAATCTTTTGCATCGAAGACCTTTTCGGCGTATGCCGACTATGATTCTACGCGTCTGCTGACCGAGGTTGAGGGTGAGCTTATCCCCGAGATTGTAGATCAGATCGTGACCGATATTTTCCAAGCAACGGCAGGTAATTGGTAGTAGAGTATGACCCTCTTCGAAAATATTTCAACCCCTGAGCTGATAAAGCTCCACGAGCTTTATCCTTGGTATTCGGCTCTTCGTCGCGAGCTTGTTCGTCGCTCGGCTATCGATAACACAATAGATGGTGTATTTTCGGCTTCGCGCTATGATTATCACTCTCCTTTGCTCGAGCGCGATGTGATGCTTAGTCTCTCCTCCGAGGAGATTATCGATCGCTTTCTCCAAGAGCGAGATTTAAGAATAGTAGCTCAGGAGGGCGAACCCGACAACGATGTGGTTACAGAGGCAGATTTGGATGATGAAGATGACCTTGTGAGCGAGGAATTGGCTCAAGTTTACATCAATCAGGGACTAAATGACGAGGCAATTGCGATTTATCGTCGATTAAGTTTGCAAAATCCGGAAAAAAGTGTTTACTTTGCCGAGATTATCGAACAGTTAGAAACAAAAAATTAAAAACTTATAGAGTATGTTATATTCAATTTGTATCGCATTGATTCTGGTAGCGAGTGTATTGATTATCCTCGCAGTGTTGGTTCAAAGCCCCAAGAGCGGTATGGCTGCTAACTTTGGTGCTGCAAATCAAGTTATGGGTGTACGCGAGTCGTCGAACTTCCTCGAGAAGTTTACTTGGACTATGGCTGTTGCAATCCTCGTGTTGAGCCTTATGGCTACTATCGCTATGGATGGTAATACCACAGCTAAGCTCACCGACGATATCGAGGCTGTTGTTACCGAGCAGGCTGAGGCTCCCGTTGTTCCTCAGGCAGAGGCTGCTCCCGTAACGGAGGCTGCTGAGCCCGTTGTTGAGGCTGCTACCCAGACTCCCGCAGAGGAGTAGTAATTCTTACCAAAAGAGAAAATAAGGAGTTCTTTTCGGAACTCCTTATTTTCTCTTTTGGTATCGCTATAATACATATTGGTAGGCTTCTCTGTCGGCTCCGCTCTCGAGTACTATTCTTCCACAGTGAATAAAGCCCACGCGCGAGATAAGTCGTTGCATAGGAATATTGTCAATGTGGGTATCTATTCTGATATCGCCGATACCCCTCTCACAGCACAACTCCTTCGCAAGGCCGATAAATCTCTCCGCCAACCTTTGTCCCTTCAATGTTGAGCTGACTGCCATACGATGAATCACGGCATATGGGTTGGAGTTAAGCCAATCGCCATCATAAATCACCGTGTAGGTAGGCTCTTTGGTAAACGAGATAACAGCCGTAGCTACAATCTTCTCCTCAAGCTCCATCACATAGCTCTCTCCGAGTCTGATATCCTCTCGCAACACTTCGGGGGTGGGGTAGCCATATTGCCATTGGTCGATACCTTGTGAGCGAAACCACTCTTGGGCTTGGGCAATAATCTGCATCATTGCCCCTATATCCTCGAGCCTTGACTTGCGTATCATCTCTTATTCGTAGTGTGTTTTTAATTCTCGCTCAAACTCCTTCTCTCTGCCCCCTAAGCAACTGTCGAGCAGTGAGTGAAAGCGTGGCGAGTGGTTGAGGTGAATGGTGTGACACAACTCGTGCATAATGATAAAGTCGCGCAGATGTTCGGGCAGGGTCATCAGAAACAGACTCAGTGATAGATTTTTCTTCGAGGTGCAACATCCCCACTTGGTGCGTGCGGCACGAATAGTCACCCTGCCATACTTAAACCCAAACTGCTTGGCAAGCTGCTCGACTCTTTGTGGTAGTTGTTGCTTTGCCATAAGACGCAGATGCTCAATCTGCTCTGGGGTATAGTTCTCGAACCTTTGCACGACTCTTCGTCGGGCAACCTGCTCTTGAGCCTTGAGAATCCACTCGCGTCGCTGATTCAGGAACCTCCAAGCATATATATCGCTAACCGTCGGAGGGAAGCTAAGCCTAACTTCCCCTGATAGTTTTACTCTGATTGTGATTCTCTTTGCCCTATGACTTTTGGCAATCGTTATCTTGCCAAGTTGAGCATCTTCAAAAGTAGTCTCCACTCCTATCCGATACGTTGTCTTACGACCTCGAACAGCATAACAGCCGCCGCTGCCGACACATTGAGCGACTCGATGTGACCGATAAGCGGTATGGCGAGCTGCTCGTCGCAGAGTTTGAGTACCTGAGGCGAGATACCAGTATCCTCCGAACCCATAATGATAACCGTAGGCTTTCTGAAGTCGGCATCGTAGAGCAGTTTGCGACTCTTTTCGGTTGCCGCAATAATCTGGAAGCCCTCCAACTGCAACTGCTTGACGGTGTTACGAATCGAGCCTACGCGACATACGGGAATAGTCGTAAGGGCACCTGCCGACGAACGTATAGCCTCAGCATTTACGGGAGCCGAATTTTTCAGCGGAGTGATGAGTCCGTGAGCGCCGGCACACTCTGCCGAGCGAGCAATAGCTCCGAAGTTGCGTACGTCGGTCACACCATCGAAGAGAACAATCAGCGGTGTCTCGTCTTCGGGTACACGCTCCAATATATCCTGCAACTCGACATACTCTATGGCAGCAATCTGTGCCACCACGCCCTGATGGTTGCCCTTAGTCAGACGGTTGAGCTTTTCGACGGGAACCTCCTGCCAACGCAGGTGGTGGCGCGTACACAAATCCTTAAGCTCCTGCATAAGCTGACCCTCGGCACCCTTGCGGATGTAGAGTTTCTCGATTTGCTTACGAGCCTCGATTGCCTCGGCTACGGGTCTGATTCCAAAAACTAAATTTGAATCCATATCTCTCTAATTATTGATTTTCAACTATTTCAAGCTCGTAGCTCGACTTTTCCCACTCGTGCATCAAGTGGTCGCTACGCTTCTTAAGTTCGTTGTAGGCTGCGTAATCTGCCTCTACATATTCGGTTGCAGAGGCGAGTTTGTTGTCCCACTCGGCAATCTGTTGCTCGACCTTCGCAAGTTCGTTTTCTATGCCTTCAACAACCTTGCGCAGTTTACGAACCTGTTTCTCCTGCTCCTTCTTCTGCTCGTAGGAGAGCTTTCCCTGCGAGACCTTTGCAGGTTCCTCAGTAGCTGGAGTGGCGGGGCTCTTGCGCTCGATATCTCTTAGCGATTCGACCTTGCGCTTTTCAAGGAAGTAGTATATGCCGCCTAAATACTCCCTGACCTTGCCGTCGCGGAACTCATAGACCTTATCGACCATACCATCGAGGAACTCTCTGTCGTGCGATACCACCACCACCGTACCATCATAGTTCATAACGGCATTCTTGAGGATATCTTTCGAGCGCATATCCATATGGTTCGTAGGCTCGTCGAGTACCAACAGGTTGTGAGGCTCAAGCATCAGCGATGCTAATGCCAGACGCGAACGTTCGCCTCCCGACAGCACCTTGACCTTCTTGTCTATATCCTCGCCGCGGAAGAGGAATGCACCCAAAATATCTCTCAGGCGCGTACGAATATCGCCCACAGCAATCTTGTCCAAAGTGTCAAAGACCGTTATCTCGCCATTCATCAAATCCTCTTGATTCTGAGCGTAGTAGCCTATGTTTACGTTGGCTCCTATCTTTATCGAGCCTTCGGTTGGCGTGAGCTGTCCGGTGAGCATTCTGGCAAAAGTTGTCTTACCCTCGCCATTGCGACCCACAAGGGCAATCTTGTCGCCTTTCCCTATCGTAAACTCGGCATCGCTAAAGACTCGCTTCTTACCAAAAGCCATTCCCAACTCCTTTACCTCGGCGACAATCTGACCCGAGCGGGGGGCAGGTGGGAATTTTATGTTGAGTGTCGATAGGTCCTCCTCGTCAACCTCTATTCTGTCTAGTTTTTCGAGCTGTTTGATTCTCGACTGCACCTGATTCGATTTGGTGGGTTTATAGCGAAACTTCTCGATAAACTCCTCGGTCTTTTCAATCATTCGCTGCTGGTTCTCATAGGCTGCGAGTTGCTGTTCGCGACGTTCGGCTCTCAGCACCACATACTTCGAGTAGGGTACTTTGTAGTCGTAAATCTTTCCGAGCGAGAGTTCAACGGTGCGGTTAGTCACATTGTCCAAGAAGGCACGGTCGTGTGAAATGACAAGCACGGCTCCGTTGTAGCTTTTGAGATACTCCTCGAGCCACTGTATCGACTCGATATCGAGGTGGTTTGTAGGCTCGTCGAGCAGGAATATCGAGGGGCGTCTGAGCAGAAGTTTTGCCAACTCGATGCGCATACGCCATCCACCCGAGAATTCGCTTGTCGCGCGGGTGAAATCATTCCTCTTGAAACCTAAGCCCAAGAGAGTCTTTTCGATGTCGGCATCGCGTGTCTCGCCACCCAATATGTGGTAGCGGTCGGTGGCATCGTTTAGGCGGTGAAGGAGTGTTTCGTAGGACTCCGATTCGAAATCTGTTCGCTCGCCAATCTCGCAAGTCAGCTGCTCAATCTCCGCCTCAAGACGCAAAACCTCATCGAAAGCCTTAGCCGTCTCCTCGACAAGAGTCGTAGTGTCGGCTACCTTCATTTGCTGGGGCAGATAGCCTATGGTGCAGTCGGCAGTCTTTGTGACGGCACCCGATGTGGGTTGCTGCTCGCCTACAATCAGACGCAGCAGTGTAGTCTTACCCGCACCATTCTTACCCACAAGGCCCACTCGGTCTTTGGGGTTAATCAGAAACGATATGTTGTCAAAGAGGGTCCACCCTCCGTAGCTTACCGTAAGATTGTCGAGTGAAATCATTCGAAAATTATGCGTTCAAAATATTGTCAATCTCCTCTGCAGGGTTAGGTGCCTTGAATACCGCGCTGCCGGCAACCAAAGCCTCTGCACCTGCATCATATAGCTCCTTGGCGTTCTTCGACGAGACACCGCCATCAACCTCGATTATCGCCTTCGAGCCACACTCCTCGATGAGCTGCTTGAGTTGTGCAACCTTCTGTGTCGAACCCTCGATGAAGGATTGACCACCGAAGCCGGGTTCTACCGACATTACCAGCACCAACTCGATTTTGGGCAGCCACTCACGAAGCACCTCAACGGGAGTGTTGGGCTTAATCGATATACCTGCCTTTGCACCTGCCGAGTGGATAAGGTCGATACACTCCTGCACCTTATCGGTAGCCTCGATGTGGAAGGTCACATAGTGTGAGCCTGCCTTGACAAAACGCTCGACATACTTCTCAGGCTCGACAATCATCAGGTGGGTGTCGATAATCTTGTCTGTCGATTTGGTGATTGCTGCAAGCACGGGGAAACCAAACGAGATGTTGGGTACGAATACACCATCCATAACGTCGATGTGGAACCATTGAGCATTGCTGTCGTTAATCATTTTGCAGTCACGCTCAAGGTGTCCGAAGTCTGCCGAGAGCATCGAAGGTGAGATAATACGGGTCATAGTTAGGGTTTTATGTTTTAAGGTTAATATTCTATTGTCGGGTCAAATCGCACAAAGTTAGCCAATTATTCTAAATCTTTCTCATCTTTTGGCAGAGTTTCGCTCAATTCGATGTTCGTATCTGCAATATCCACCACATTCTGGGGTAAAGACTTCTTAAATTTTATATTCAGCTTCTCCATGTGTGCGCCTAATCTCACTAAGTTGTTGTTGCCCGAGGTCATTCGCTTCAAGGTCTCGTCGTACGATTTACGAGCCTGCCCCAACGACTTATCCAAGTCGCCCAAAGCCTCGATGATTGCCACCAGCTGGTCGTGCATTCTACTTCCACATTCGGCAATCTCGCGGGTGTTGCGCTCGAGGTCGTTGCGCTGCCAGAGGTTATCGACCAATTTGAGCAGTGCAAAGATGTTAGAGGGCGAGGAGATGATAACCTTCTTCTTGTAGGCATCGCTCCACAACTCGGGTGCTGCCTGCTGAGCTGCCAAAAATGCCGGTTCGTTGGGTATGAACATAATTACGAAATCGGGCGAGGCATTTAGTAATTCTTGGTAGTTCTTTTTGCAGAGTTCTGCTATGTGCTTTTTGACCGACTCGATGTGTTCCTTGAGCAGCGATTGGCGAAGTTGATAATCCTCCTCGCGCATATACTCAGAGTAAGCCGTAAGCGAGGTTTTGGAGTCGATTACTATCTGTTTTCTGTCGGGGAGGTTGAGTATTACGTCGGGGCGGAGGTTTTCGCCACTTTCGCCCTTGATTGACTCCTGCACGGTGTAGTGTACACCCTTGACCAGATTCGATGCCGAGAGAATGGTGTCGAGAATCATCTCGCCATAGTCGCCCTGCACTTTCGAATCGCCCTTCAGGGCGCGTGTCAGAGCCGAGGTTTCGGATGTAATCTTGCTGTTGAGTTCGAGCAGACGGCTTAACTCATTTTTCAAGGCACCGTGTTGTTCAGCCTCGATGGAGTATATCTTTTCGACTCTTTCGCGGAAGTCGGTGATATTGTCGCGGAAAGGCTTCAGCAGCCCCTCGACCTGCTCGCGATTCTCCTGCTTGAAGGACTTGGTCTGCTCGCTGAGGATATCGCTTGCCAGATTCTTGAATTGTTGGCGAAGAATCTCTTCTGAGGACTTCAGCTGCTCTGCACTCTGGCGACCACGCTCTCGCTCCTCTTCTATGAACTTAGCCTGACTCTCCAATTTCGACTCTAAGGCAGCCTTCTGCTCCAGAGCAGCAAGCAGTTGAGTCTCTTTTTCGGAGAGTTTCTCAGCCCCCTCGTGCAATTGTTGCTGCAATTGCTGCTGAAGCGACCTGCTCACAGCCAAATCTCGCTCGGCTTGCAGGTATTGCTCTTTTGATTGCTCGGCCTTTTGGCTCTGCTCATCTGTCCTCTGCTCCTGCTCTGTGAGGCGTTTGCGCAACCTGAGAAGTGAGGTTATTGCCCACACTGCCAGAGCCGTCAGCACAATTAAAATGATATATAATACGTTCGTCATAATAGTTACACTTCAAAATTCTTAGGCAAAGATAGGAAAAATTGTGCATACTAAGGGATTAAAATAGCAACCTTTTGTTACCTAAGAAGAGTCAAAATTTGTATCTTTGCAAAAATAATGGAACGAAAGTATGATTAAACGAGAGATATTGACATTTCTTCTGCTGCTTGCCCCCTGCTCAATGATGGCACAGCAGAGTGTTGACAAGATTATTGAGCGAGGCTACGACCTCTACGAGCGCGGACATTGGGTCGATGCCCGCCACGAGTTCGAGCGCGCAGGGCAGTTCACCAACCAACTCAGCAAATCGCAGCGTGAGGATGTGGATTACCACCTTGCCGTCATTGCTGTCGAGTTGGGAGTGAAGGATGGATATGTTGCGCTCCAAAATTTCGAGAAGAACTATCCCGGGTCGATTCGCATAAACGATATACGCTTTGCACTCGCCTGTGGCTACTGCTCTTCGGGCGATTACCAGAAGGCGGAGCTTACATTCGAGGAGGTGGATTATGAGGCTTTGAGCGTAGCAAATCGCACAAAGTATGATATTCGTCGTGGTTATGTGGCTTTTGCCGATAACCGCTTTGACGAGGCTTACGACTATTTTCTGAGGGTTGACCCCGAGAGCGAATATGCCGACCATGCTCTCTACTACCGTTCCTATATCGATTATACTCGAGGCGATTATGATAAGACCAGCAAAGGTTTCGAAGAGTTGCTTCAAAGCGATGCCTACCGCGAGGTTGCTCCCTTCTATCTGCTTCAGTTGGAGTTCCGTCAGGGCAATTACGACTATGTGGTCAAAAATGGCGACGAGCTGATAGCCAAAGCCTCTGTGGAGCATAAACGCGATTTGATGAGGCTGATGGCAGAGTCGTGGTTCCGCTTGGAGGATTACAACAATACCTTAAGCTATATAGGTGCTTATAAGTCTGCCGGTGGTGATATGGGGCGCGAGGAGTACTATATCGAAGGCTTCTCCCTCTATCGCACGGCTCGCTACGACGAGGCTGTCGAAATTTTGCGTAAAGTGGCAGGTG
The DNA here is from genome assembly GCA_964521245.1 of uncultured Alistipes sp. Classification (GTDB taxonomy): domain Bacteria; phylum Bacteroidota; class Bacteroidia; order Bacteroidales; family Rikenellaceae; genus Alistipes. The sequence goes on from CAZFQU010000001.1 coordinate 28,075, forward strand.
CCGATGATGCCTTGACCCAGAATGCTGCCTACCATCTTGCCGACTGCTACATCCGCAGGGACGATAAGATGCAGGCTATGCACTCGTTTGCTATGGCTTCGAACAACAACTTCAACCCCACTATAGCAGAGGATGCACTCTACAACTATGGAAAGTTGCAATTTGAGCTTGGTGGAGGTCTTTTTAGCGAGGCCATCCACATCTTGGGCAGATATATTTCGCTCTACCCATCGTCGCAGCGTGCCGATGAGGTACAGACCCTGTTGGCTGCTGCCTACTATAATTCGGAAGATTATGATGCTGCTTATAATGCCATAAAGAGCCTCCCCTCGCCCGATAGCGATATGCGTGCAGCTCTGCAAAAGATAACCTACTTCAGAGCTTTGCAACGTTATGACGAAGGTAATCTCAAGGCTGCAAAGGCTAATCTTGCCGAGTCGGCGACCATCGGCGTCAGTCCGCGGTATAGCTCTCTTGCCAAGTTCTGGTTGGGCGAGATAGCCTTTGTTGAAGGCGACTATACCTCATCGCGCAACCACTACAACGATTACCTTGCTCGTGCGCCCAAGAGCGAGAGAGAGTATGCCTTTGCTCATTATAATTTGGGCTATATCGACCTTAATCAGAAGCGCAACTCGTCGGCTGAGGGTGAGTTCTTACAGTTTTTGGATTTGTATGACCAAAGCGATGCTTATCGTTCGGATGCCATGAATCGACGTGGTGATGCGCTCTATGCTCAAAGGCTCTTCGATAAGGCACTCGGTAGCTATCAACAAGCTGCGCAGACCACGCATGGCGCAAAGTATTATGGCGAATATCAGTCGGCATTAACACTCGGAGTGTTGGAGCGTTACGACGAAAAGATTAAACTTTTGCAGCAGATAATATCTTCCGACAGAGGCGACTATGTGAGCGAGGCCTCCTACGAACTCGGTCGTACCTATTTACAGCTGGGTCGCTACAAGGATAGTGCCGAGGCGATGAGCAGCTTTGTCGAGGGTTATCCCAATTCGCCCCACTACACAGCAGCCCTCTCGGATTTGGGACTCATCTATGCCAATTTGGGCAATAAGAGCCTCTCGACGGAGTACTACGATAAGGCGGTTAGTTCTGCCCCCACTACTTCCGTGGCTCGTGGGGCTATGCAGGGTATTCGCGACCTTTATATCTCGGCAGGCGATGTAGAGGGCTACTTCGATTATGCCCAGAAGCGGGGAGCCGACCTTTCGTCACAAACGCGCGACTCGCTGAGCTTTGCTGCTGCCAAGATGTTCTACTTGGAGAATCGTACCGAGGATGCTGCCCGCTCGCTGCGTAGCTATATAATGACCTACGAAGAGGGTGCCTACTTGAGCGATGCACTGCTCTACCTGAGCGAGTGTTACCGTCAGCAGAACAATCCCGATGCCGAAATACCTGTACTCAAACAACTTGCTCTGCAACCCCGAGGCGAGCATACCGAGTCGGCACTGCTAAGACTTTCCGATTTGTGTGTGTCGAAAAATCGATATGCCGATGCTGCCGAGGTCAACCAGCGATTGATGTCTGAGGGTTCGACCTCGTCGATAAGAGCCGCAGCCTCGGAGCTGTATGTGCGTTCGGTGGTAGCTCAGGGCGACAAGGAGCAGATGATGGCTATGGCTGAAGAGATTGAAAAGTCTCAAAGTGCTACCCAGAAGGCAAGGCGCGAGGCTAAATTCACTAAGGCAAAGATTTTGCAGGAGCGCGGTAAGGATGCCGAGGCTTTAGAGTTGTGGGGCGACCTGTCGTCAGAGGTCCACTCTGCGGAGGGTGGCGAGGCTATGTATCACCTTATCCATCACCACTTTACGCGAGGTGATTTCAGACGTGCCGAGAGTATGATATTTGATTTTGCCGATATCGATAATGCCAACAACTATTGGAAGGCTAAGAGCTTTATTCTGCTGGGCGATATCTACCTCAAGCAGGGTGATAGTTTCCAAGCTCGTGCTACCTATCAGAGTGTTGCCGATGGCTACTCTCCCTCCTCTGACGGTATTGTGGATGAGGCTAAGTCGCGAATTAAAAATCTCGAATCATAACCATTGTTACCTACTATGAACAGATATAAATATATCTCACTATTGTTGCTTTTTACCTTGCTGAGTGTCAACCTTCTCGCTCAGGTGAAAAAGAGTGTCGAGGTTGAGAAGAGTTTTGTCCCTGAGCTTAGTCAGAGCCATAAGATGAGTATGCAGCCCGACTTTACCGATACGGTCAAAATCAGACCCGATATCGACTATACCATACAACCTAAGTCGTTGAACAGTGATTTCTCTGCCGATCTGTTCCGTCCGGCTACGGTCACCTATTGGGAGTTCAATCGCCCAAAGCCCTTCTATCTCAAGGCGGGTGTGGGCTATCCTTTTGCAAGTGGTGTCGATTTCTATGCCTCGACACAGAACTCGAGTACGGGCTATGCTATGCTCTATCTGAATCACGATGGCGACTACTCGAAAATCGAGAACGACGCTAAGTTTAAGGCAAACTCACTATCGATGAACAACCGCATAGGTTTGGCTGCCGGATACTATATTTCGAGACATATCATGGAGGGTGAGGTGTGGCACGATAACCGTCTGCGCCATCGTTACGGAGCATCGTTTGCTTTAGATGACTATATGGTGGGTAGTCGTGTGAATATAGGTCAGACAGGATTGAGATTGAGAGTGGGCGACGATTTCCTTGATGAAGGCTCGGTAAACTTCGATGCTCAGCTCTATGCTCAACACAACTACGATAATTCGAAGAGTGTCTATTTGAAAGATGTGCGCCAGATTGATGCGGGAGCAGCCGGTAAGGTAGGCTTCAGATGGGGTAGCCACAACTTTATCATAGGGGCAAATTTCGACGGGAAGTGGGGTAGTGCCGATATCGCTGACTACTCGTTTGCAAATGTAGGTGCATCGCTCCGATACTCATTTACCACACGCCGTATCGATGCAAAGGTAGGTGCCGATTACAACTTTGTCAAGATTCATAGTCTGACAGATGGCGATAAGTTCAACTATATATTCCCCTATGCCAAGTTCCATCTGAACCTTGGTGATGGAGCTTTTGTGCCGTTCCTTGAACTCAACAGCACCCTTGCTGCGACCGATTTCTTCTCCCTTTCGCAAATAAATCCCTACCTTGCTACCGGTATGTCTATGCCCAAGAGTCAGGTTGACTACAATCTGCGCATAGGTGCCGATGGTTCGCTCTCGACAAAGTTTACCTACCGAGTGTTGATTAACTTCACGTGGAGCGAAAATGCCCTCTATTGGTTTGGTCTCAACTTCCCCAATGCACAAGTCCAGAACCATAACTTCTTGCAGTTCGGAATCCGGCAGGCAAGACGTGATCAGGTCTCGATTATGGGCGAGCTTGAGTGGCGTATCGTGCGTGACCTTATGCTCGAACTCAGATTAGAAGGTGCCACCTACGACTTTGATGGTTATATGTCAAGCTATAAGCTTGGTGGCGGATTGCCGGCATTTAAGTCCGGACTCAAGCTCGGCTACGACCACAAGCGTTTTTCGGTGGCAGCCAATGCCCAGCTTCATAGTACACGCCACTGGAGTTGTTTCGATGTCGGGACCAATGCTGCCGGAGAGTATTTCCTGCGAGGAGTCTATACCGCCAAGGTACCTGTGACAATCGACCTCGGATTAGATTTCAACTACCATATTAACTCCTCGCTATCGCTCTTCTTGGAGGGTCGCAACCTATGTAATCAGAGGCTCTACGACTTTGCCAACTATCCGCTTCAGGGCGTAGGTGTTATGGTGGGTGTTAAGGCAACATTCTAATCCTCTGCGGGAAGTTTGCCTATAATGTGCCTATATTGCGCTCGTGCAACGGCATAGCTCAGATGAGCTGCGATGGCATTAGTGTAAATCTGAAACCAACTGAGTTGGGCTTGCAACACATCTAATATTGTTGTAAGCCCTTCGTTGTAGGAGTAGGTACTCAGTTCGAGATTTTCGGTCGCAATCTTTAGGTTTTGCTCTGCCGACTCCTTTTGGGCATAGCTCTCAATAAGCATACTCCAACCATTGCTCTCTTCGCGCACAATATCCTCCTCGAGTTTTAGCACCTGCCATGCCTTACTCTCGGCTGCAGCTTTTGCCCTTGCTTCTGAGTGACGACGTTCGCCCCAATGAAATATAGGCGTGCTGAGGCGCAGAAAGAGCTGACCCGTGACTCTGCTTTTGCCATTGATGTTGGGCGACTCTGGTTGCCACACTCCCCCTACTCCGGCATCAATCTGTGGAAGAAAATCTCCTCTTGAGAGGTTGATGCCTATTTTGGCAACCTCGCTTAGTAGTTGTGCGCTGCGTAGGTCGGCCCTTCTCTCAATAGCCTGCTCCAAGCTCTCGCGTTGGGGCATTGCAACACTATCCAATACCGACTCACCCAGCTCGATATGGCTGTCGCTCTCTTTGCCGCGGAGAATGTTGAAATTGTGACGAGCCTCCTCCAATCGCTGCTTGGTGAGCAGTAGTTGGTAGTTTGCCTCGCTTAGGCGCGACTCTATTGCCAACACATCGTTTTTCGAGATATAACCTTCATCGAATCGCTCGACGATTACCTCCTTTAACGATTCGATAATTTCGACATACCGAGTCATTGTCGAGTAGTGAAGCTCCATTGCCGAGAGATTCCAATAGGCATAGTCGGCAGCATATATTACCTCACTGAGCGAGAACTGCTCGGTTGCCGATGCTGCTTCTGACTCCATCCGGGCTGCACGATGTTCGCCCCTGAGAGTGCCACCGTGATAAAGAGGAGCCAAAATCTGTGGTTGGAGCGAAAATCCCCAAGGCTTGACCCCGCTATTTTGGTGGAGGTTGAATGTTGCGTTGCCCGAGAGTGAAAGGGCGGGCAGCAAGGCTGTGTAGGCTATGTTTTGCTGCTCGAGAGCCTGTCTTGAGTTGGCACGTGCCATGCCCAACTCGCGGCTGTTGTCGATAACTGCCTTGCGATACTCTCGAACCGAAATTTGCGATTTCGATTCGCTGATTAAGACTATAAACAGCAGAGTTAATAGGATTCTATAAATCATCATTGGTCGGATTTTCTATTTTGTAAAACATGGCATATATTGTCGGTAGAAGAATGATAATCAGCCCTGACGCTACCAGCAGTCCGCCCATTATTGTTGCCGCCATAGCCCCAAATAGCGAGTCGAACAGAAGGGGTGTCATACCAAGTATCGTTGTTGCCGATGCCATTGTTACGGCTATAACTCTGCTCGATGTGGCTTCGACGAGTGCCTTATATGGTCCCATCCCCTCACTTTTGAGTCTGTCAATCTGCTCGATAAGTACCACCGCACTCTTAATATTCATACCCACAAGCCCCAAGAGTCCGAGCAGGGCAAAGAAGTTGAAAGCCTTACCACTTATGGCCAATGCTGCCACCACACCTATCAGTATGAGAGGTGTCACCAGCAGCGTGGTGGCGACACTGCGCCAATCGCCCATAAGCATCATCAGCACAACCAGAATGAGAATTGTTGTCAGCGGCAGCTTGTAACCTAAAGCACTATTCGACTCACGCTGACTCTTCTCCTCGCCGAAAATCTCCATCTGATACCCTTCGGGGAGTTCTATTTTGCTGATTTGTGAATGTAGCTGTGTAAACAACTCTTTGGTGTTTTTATCTCTCGCAGCATCGCACTGAGCCTTCACTACTCGCAGACGGTTGTATCGTTCGATAAACGGATTTAGCATCCTGAAGCTCATGCTGTCGATGGCTTGCTCGACAGAATAGACCTTGCCCGACGCCGAGAATACCGGTGCGGTGAGAAGTCTCGAAGGGTCGTCTGTGACATCAAACTCATCAATCAATCGAATTGGGATTATCTGGTCGCCGTCTCTCAGTTCGCCCAATTTATAACCATCGAGCAGCAACCCCAACCCCTCTGCCATTCTGTTGCGAGTGATACCTATACGCTGACCCTTCATCTGCGAGTAGATGGGCTCGATGGTGGGTATTCTGTTAGTGGGGCTGAGTCTTATGTTCTCCCCACCCGAAGTATGCTGCATTATCTTCATAGCGCGTGTGGCAAGCATGGTCAGTGTGTCCAAATTCTTGCCTACAAAACCAAACTCGATGGCAGAGTCGGGAACGGGTGAGAGGCGGAAGAGCGACGAGCGCAGCCATACGTCGGGTAACGAGTCGGCAACATAATCGCAAAACTCTCTCTCGACCTTGGCACTCTCTTGTTTATCGTTAAGCTCTACGAGGATGTTGCCGAAGTTAGGTCTGCCTGCAACACTCGACGATGCAAGGTAGTAGCGCGGTGGTGTACCGCCTGCACACCAACTAACCCTCGCAACCTCCTCCTGCGAGTTTAGCCACCGCTCCATTTGTTCGAGAGTAGCACTTGTCGAGCCGATATCATATCCCTCGGGCAGAATAACATCTGCTCTGAAGTATGGCTTGTCCAAATCGGGAAAGAAGTTCTGAGGAAGTCGGCTCATTAGCCATAACGATAGAGCAAACAGAGCGATTGTCGAGCAGACAACCCACACACGATGCCTAAGGGTATATTTCAGCAGCCGAGTAGTCACATCCCGGACTTTATTGGCGGCATTGTTCTCCCGTACATTGCCAAGTAGCACACATCCGGTAAGTGGCGTCTGGGTGAGAGCTATCAGCCAGCTCAGTAGCAGCGAGAGTGTGATAACCACAAATAGCGGTTTTATGATTTCGGCAACCGACGATGGAGCAAGATAGAGTGGAAGGAACGAAAATATGGCAATGAGAGTAGCTCCCAGCAGACTCCACTTGGTCTGCTCGGCAGAGCAAATCAGGGCCTCTCTGAGCGAGAGTGAGCGAAGTTGAAGCTGACGAGCATTGTCGGTGATAACTATCGTGTTATCGACAAGCATACCCATAGCTATTATGAACCCTGCCAGCGAGGTGCGGTTAAGCCCCTCGCCAATATAGCTCATAACCAGAAGAGTGAAGAGTATGGTCAGCAGTAGCGACGAGCCAATGAGCAAACCTTCGCGCCGCCCCATAACCACCATAATAACACCGATGACAATCACCAGCGACTCAATCAGATTCAGTATAAAGGCGTTTGTAGCCTCGCGTGCAATCTTATCCTCGGGGTATAATTCATGAAGAGTGATACCCACAGGCAGCTCGGAGGAGTAGCCTTGAAGGCTTGCTTTGAGCTGCCTGCCCACCTTCACAACATCGCTCTCGGGGTCGGTCGATATGCCGATGCCTATTGCCCGTGTGGAGTCAACTTTCATCACGGCTCTTCGCGGCTCGATGTAAGTGCGAGTGACGGATGCAATGTCGCCCAATCTGTATTGTTTGCCATCTTCTGCCATAAGCAGTTGATTCTCTATTTCCTGCAATGAGCGATAGGAACCACTCTCAAGCACCTTTATCCTCATCTTGCCTGATAGCTCCTCGCCACTTGAAATCAACATATTTTGCGAGCGTATGGTAGCGGCTATCGCCTCGGGTCTGATAGAGAAGCCTGCAAGAGCCGACAGCGATATGCCGATGTTGACAACAGGCTCAGGCTCACCCCATATTGTTACTTTGGCTATCCCCTCCACACTCTGCACTCTGCGTTTTAACTCTTGAGCCGCATCGCGCAGCTCCTCTAAGCTTATCCCCTCGTCGGCAGAAAGAGCGTAGTAGAGTCCATACACATCGCCAAAGTCATCGTTTACCGTTATCCCAGATGCCCCCTCGGGAAGGCGGGCTTCGATGTTGATTGTCTTGCGTCGCAGCTCATCCCATAGTTGGGGTATATCTTCGGGCGGGGTGGAAGGTTCAAGCTCAACCTTTATGGTCGATATCCCATAGTACGAGGTTGAGGTTATCTGTTTAATCCCTCTAAGCGATTGAATCTCCCGCTCGATAGGCTCGGTTATAAGCTCTTCGACAATCTGTGGCGAAGCTCCCGGATAGGAGCAACTAACAGCGGCTGTCTTTATCACAAACGTTGAGTCCTCCTTTTTGCCTAAGGTTATAAAACCATAGACTCCGCCACAAACGATTATGGCAATTATCAGATATGCTACAGCTCTCTTCTCGAGCGTAAGTTGTGATAGTTTCATCTGAAAAAAATCTTTGCTACGGTGGTTATATGATTTTTACTTTTTGTCCCTCGCTGAGTCTGTAAACTCCCGCTGAGACAACCTTCTCTCCGGCTTTAAGACCACTCTCTATGGTTATATTGCCGTTGGGCAGGATACCACCTATTTTTATGCTTTGCAGCCTAACTCTGTTATCCGCCCCCACAACCCATACCCATTCGCCACCGCTTGTGGGGGCATACACAGCACTCAACGGGATGGTGATTTTTGGCTCTTTGCTCAGTTGATACTCAATCTTTATCGTACACGACATTCCCGGGGCAATGGGGTAGAGCGACAGCTTATCTGAGTTGAGCCTGAGCGAGGTTGGAAATCCCGAGGCATTGATTGAAGTGCGGGCAAAGTTTTTTAGTGAGGCATCGAATCTAATGCCCGGATAGTTGTCGAATGTGACTGAGTATTTTGTTGTCGGTTTTTCGAGTAGGTAGAGCGAACTCTCGGGCATGGTGAAACTGACAGTTGTGGTGAGCGGATTGACCAAGCGTGCTATGGTCTGACCAGCATCTACCCTCTGATAGGCATCCACAGCCGTTGATTCGATTACTCCGTCGAATGGTGCGCGCAGCTTCGTGTCGGAGAGTTGCGACAAGGAATTTTCGTAACTCGACTTTGCTTGTGCAAACCGAGTCTTTGTACTCTCCCATTCCTGCTCTGATATAGCCTCATGGCTGAGCAGTCGCTCCATACGTCTGAGCTGTGACTGAGCCTCTGTGTATGCTGTCCGATTTGCCTCCACCTCCAGCTCCACCTGCTTGGGGTCGAGAGATGCTATAAGTTCGCCCTTTTCGACCATCTGTCCCTTAGCTACCGGAATAGAGAGTATCTGACCACTGATTTTGAATGCCAGATTTACTGCATCGTCGGGTGTCGAGAGCCCTGCGAAATATTTATCAGAGTTACTCTCGATTTTTGCTGTGGCGGTTTTTACTAATCGCACCACTTCGCTCTCGCTCTTGGGAGCTGTGCTGCAGCCCACAGTAAGCAAACTCATCAGGATAATGGTTGGGATTTTGTGCATAACGAAAAAGTTGACTTTTAGAACAATCTCCAAAAGTCAACTTTTATACCAAATTCTTCTCGCCTTCCTATAACTCTATATCGCGGCAGTTATGTTTGTCGGTTATCACTCCATCGGTAAGCTCCACCATTCCATTGTTTGCTCTCAGCAGGGTCTTTATGGTGTGAACATCTATGTTGCAGCATCTGATGGGTGTCGAGCCACCAAAACTATAAAAGCCGCTATCTGGCAGACGGTCGGGTGTGAGGCATACCACCACTCCCCCTTCTGTCTCGGCTCGCTTGATGAGTGCCGCAAATCGATTTTGGCATCCTCGACGCAGTTTTGAGAATCGATTTACGCAGAGCATATAGACCCTACCCTCGGTGTTTAACAACTCTTGAGTCACGTCACCCGACTTATCGCGCAGGGCAAACTCCTCGATAGAGGCTCTGATTTGGGGCATAGTAAAATTGCTTCGTGTCTCGACCCACTCCCATCGACTCTCATCCTGCCACTCGCTATCCTCGAGCGAGAACTCTCTCAGCTTGCCACTCTGTTTGTCGCGATAGACAAGAGTGGTACTACTCACATCCTGTAACTCCAACTCCTCCATTGAGGGGTTGAGTCTTTCGCTACGCAGGTCAACCCCAATCTTGTATGGCAGAGAGTCTATGATAGGCAGGTGACGGCTGCAATATATTCCAAGACCCATCGATAGTGAGCAGAATATGGTGGTGAGAGCCAACTCTGCAGGCTTGAAAGCAAACAGGCGGTCTTTGCGATAGCGATACCACACCACAACTGCCAGAGGTAGAAGTATAAGGTTTTTTATGAATGTTTGCCATGGCGAGAGTTTGAGAGCCTCGCCAAAACATCCGCAATCTTCGACCGGAAGGATGGTTGCACTCAGCAGGGTGACACTGGTGAATATAATCATCGATATAAGGGCGAAAAGTGATACAAGTCGTATTCTGACCTTGGCGAGCAACATACAACCCATCATCATCTCTGCTCCGCACAACCATATCGAGAATGCCATACTCAGCCACGAGAGCGACTCCATACCATAGATTGCAAGATATTCATCGACTTTTAGGGCTGTACCCCAAGGGTCGATAACCTTCACAAATCCCGAAAACAGGAATGTTATGGCAAGAATCAGACGGCTTATTCTTGCAGCTATTTTAAGCCACTTGCGCCCCATTGTTTATTCTATTAGTGGATTGATTTGACTCTTTACACGTTCGAAAATCTCGTCGGGTGTAGCCATTGCACCCGAGCCGTCGTCACAGCTTACAACTCTGAGTTCGGGGTCGCTCAGCGAGGCGTTGAGGTAGACCTCTCTGACACATTGCTGGAGCTTGAGCGATGTTTCGTGAATATCCTTGCCACCATTCAGATAGTTGCGGTCCTCGCCCTCGCGCTGCTCGGTGAGTTTACGCTCGGTGAAAGCAAATGGTACGTCGAGGAAAATCGAGAGGTCGGGGCGAGGAATGGAGTAGTACTCATACTCCAAATTCAGAATCCACTCTGCGAGCTTTTCGCGCTCCTCTTGGCTCGATAGCTTGGCACACTGATAGCCGATGTTGGAATAGACATAGCGGTCCAACACCACAGCCTTGCCTTCGTCGAGCCACCCGCGAATCATCTTCGCAGCGTCGGCTCTGTCACCGGCATAGAGTAGCGCAACCAAATAGGGGTCAATCTGCTCAACCGAACCAAACTCACCTCTTAAGAAACGGGCTATAAGCTCGCCAAATATGGGAGCCTCGAAGCGTGGAAAGTGCAAATATTCACTCTCGATACCTCTCTGCGAAAGATACTCTCTGAGTCTCTTTATCTGAGTCGATTTGCCGGCTCCGTCAAGTCCCTCCAATACAATCAGCATATCTAATAACGGTCTATGTTCTTTTCTTTAATCTATCGGAGCATTCTTATAGCACGCTCCAAAGCTTTAATAAACAGGTCGATATCCTCGCGGGTGTTGTATAGACCAATCGAGGCGCGACACATTCCTCCTACGCCAAAGTGGTGCATCACAGGCTCGGCACAATGCTGACCGGTGCGAATAGCTACCCCCATCTTATCTACAATCATACCTAAATCGTAGGGGTGAATACCCTCGATGTTGAACGATACGATGGCACACTTGTCGGGCGTGGTGCCATATATCTTTGCCCCTGCAATGGCCTGCAATCTCTGAGTCGTGTAGTGGAGAAGTTCCGTTTCGTGAGCCTCTACCTGCTCTTTGTCAAGTTCGCCGAGGAAGTTTATGGCCTCAGAAAGAGCTACCGCACCAATAAAGTTGGATGTTCCCGCCTCGAACTTCAGAGGCAGAGGTGCAAATGTTGTGCGCTCGAAAGAAACCCTATCAACCATATCGCCACCCGAAAGGAATGGGGGCATCTGCTCCAACAGCTCACGCTTGCCGTAGAGTACTCCTGTACCTGTGGGTCCGTAGAGTTTATGTGCCGAGAAGGCATAGAAGTCGCAATCCAAATTCTTGACGTCAACGCCGCCGTGAACAACCCCCTGACAACCATCGACCACAACAACAGCACCTACGCTGTGTGCAGCCTCGATGATGGGTTTTAGGTCGGGACGTGTGCCGAGGGTGTTTGATGCCTGAGTGATGGCAACTATGCGAGTACGAGAGTCGATAAGTTTATCGAGCATCTCGACCCTGAGGCGACCCTCCTCGTCGAAGGGTAGAACTCTCAGCTCGGCACCGCGCATCTGTGCTTGCAACTGCCACGGTACGATGTTGGAGTGATGTTCCATCTCGCTGACCAGAATATTATCGCCCTCCTTGAGAGCCATCTGGCAGTAGGAGTAAGCCACAGTGTTGAGCGATGCGGTGGCTCCAGAGGTGAAGATTACCTCGCCTCGGTCCTCCGTGCCGATAAACTTGGCAATGATGCCTCGTGCCTGCTCATACTCCTGAGTCATCTGCTCCGAGAGGTAGTGCGCTCCACGGTGTACGTTGGCATTCAGTGTGGTGTGGAGTCGGTTTATGCACTCAATAACCCTTTTGGGTTTCTGTGCAGTGGCCCCACTATCCAGATAGACCAATGGCTTGGAGTGTACTTCACGCTCCAAAATGGGAAACTCCTTGCGTATTTGCTCTACGTTCAGCATCTGAATCGGTTTACATCTTTTCAAGTTTAGACTCCACAGCCTCGCGCAGTATGGCTCCCAAAGCCTCGTTTCGAGAGTGGGATACTACGTCTGCTGCAAAGCCCTCGATTTGCAGACGGCGAGCCTGCTTTAGCGACAGACCTCTCTGACGCATATAGAGTATCGCATCAGAGTCGAGCTGCCCGACCGTTGCGCCGTGCGAACACTTCACATCGTCGGCATAGATTTCGAGTTGTGGCAGCGTCTTAATCTTTGCGCCATCGTTTAGCTCGATGTTACGGCTCGTCTGGCGGGCATCCGTGCGCTGTGCATCCTTTGCCACATAGACCAAACCCTCAAAACAACCCTCCGAAATGCCACTTGCCACACCCTTAATGAGCGAGTTGCTTCGGCAGTCGGGTGACATATGGCGAGTTGTGAGCTTTACACCACACTTCTCTTTGTCGGCAGCAAGGAATAGCGAGTTGAGGCGGCTCTCGGCACCGGCACCATTGAGCGAAGTCGAAATCTCGGTGTGTGACGAGCAGAGTTCAACGATGGTTAGCTCCGTAATGCTATCTTTAGCCTGCTCGATACTAATCAAGCGGTGGGCATCGTCGGTGAATATCTCGGTCAGGCAGAGCTTTGCACCCTGCTCGACATTGATACTTAGGTGGGTGAACCGCTTTGCCGAATGTACCACAACAAGCTCCTCGCTATGATTGCTCGGTATAGTGTATTGACCAACCGACGAGTCGAGAACCTTTACACCCTCGATACCCCTTACAGCTTCATATATATTGGCAAGCTCCATTACTCCTTGTAGTCGTTAATGAGCCAATCGTAACCCTCCTTCTCGAGCTTCAGAGCCAAGCTCTTATCGCCCGAGTAGATGATGCGACCCTTATACAGAACGTGAACAAAGTCGGGGACAATGTAGTCCAGCAGACGCTGATAGTGGGTGATGACAACCGTAGCATTCTCAGGTGTGTGGAGTTTTGTAACGCCCGTAGCCACGATTCTCAATGCATCGATATCCAAACCCGAGTCGGTCTCGTCGAGAATAGCCAATTTGGGGTTGAGCATCGCCATCTGGAAAATCTCATTCTTCTTCTTCTCACCACCCGAAAAACCCTCGTTCACAGCTCTGGAAGTGAGCTTCGAGTCCAGCTCCACAACGGCACTCTTTTCGCGCATAAGCTTGAGGAACTCGCCGGCTGTGAGAGGCTGCTCGCCACGATATTTGCGCTGCTCGTTGACTGCCTGTTTCATGAAGTTAGCCATCGTCACTCCCGGAATCTCAACAGGATATTGGAATCCGAGGAACATACCCATTCTGGCTCTCTCCTCAATCGAGAGGTCTAAGATGTTTTTGCCCTCAAACTCAACCTCTCCCTCCGTTACAGTGAACTTCTCGTTACCTGCAATAACCGATGCGAGAGTCGATTTGCCCGAGCCGTTGGGACCCATAATTGCGTGTACCTCACCGGACTTGACCTCAAGATTTATACCCTTGAGAATCTCTTTGTCGCCTACCGAGGCGTGTAAGTTTTTAACCTTAAGCATTATATTGTACGTTTTTTATTTTCTCTTGAGTTGAATGATGTGTGCCGTTAACCTACCGAACCCTCAAGGTTTAGTGCCAAGAGTTTCTGTGCCTCGACGGCAAACTCCATAGGCAACTTTGCAAGCACCTCCTTGGCATAACCGTTGACAATGAGTCCCACGGCATCCTCGGTCGATAAGCCTCGCTGGTTGCAGTAGAATATTTGCTCCTCCGAAATCTTTGAGGTGGTAGCCTCATGTTCCACAACGGCACTTCGGTTGTTGCACTCGATGACGGGGAATGTGTGCGCTCCACACCTATCACCAATCAGCAGTGAATCGCACTGCGAGTAGTTGCGTGCGTTGTCGGCATCCTTGCTGACCTTGACCAATCCGCGATAGGAGTTCTCCGAACGACCTGCCGAGATACCCTTCGAGACGATGCGCGAACGGGTATTCTTACCCAAGTGTATCATCTTGGTTCCGGTATCCGCCTGCTGGAAGGTGTTGGTCATAGCCACCGAGTAAAATTCGCCCACCGAATTGTCGCCCAGAAGAACGCAACTCGGATATTTCCAAGTTATGGCAGAGCCTGTCTCGACCTGAGTCCACGATAGCTTAGCATTCTCGCGGCACAATCCGCGCTTGGTGACGAAGTTGTAGATTCCGCCCTTGCCCTCCTTGTCGCCCGGATACCAATTCTGTACTGTGGAGTACTTGACTTCGGCATCGCGCTCAACTATAATCTCGACAACTGCTGCGTGGAGTTGATTTTCGTCTCTCTGAGGTGCGGTACAACCTTCCAGATAGCTCACATACGACCCCTCGTCGGCAACAATGAGCGTGCGCTCGAACTGACCCGTGCCGGCAGCATTGATTCTGAAGTAGGTCGAAAGCTCCATCGGGCAACGTACACCCTTGGGAATGTAGCAGAACGAACCATCGGAGAATACCGCGGCGTTGAGTGCCGAGTAGAAGTTGTCGGTGTGGGGAACAACCGAGCCCAGATATTTCTGAATCAGCTCTGGATACTCCTTAACAGCCTCCGAGATTGAGCAGAATATTATGCCCTTCTCCTTGAGGGTCTCGCGGAAAGTTGTCTTGACCGATACGGAGTCCATCACTGCATCGACAGCCACACCCGCCAGAGCCATCTGCTCCTCGAGAGGAATACCCAACTTATCGAAAGTGCGCTTAAGCTCGGGGTCAACTTCGTCCATCGAGCTGAGTTGCTTCTTGGACTTTGGAGCCGCATAGTAGATTATATCCTGAAAGTCAATCTCGGGAATATTAAGGTGCGCCCAAGTTGGGGGTGTGAGCTTTTGGAAGTGGCGAAAAGCCTTGAGACGCATCTGGAGCATCCACTCAGGCTCGCCCTTCTTCTCGGAAATAAGCCTTACCACCTGCTCTGAAAGACCCTTTTCGATGGTTTCGGTCTCGATGTCGGAGGTGAATCCATATTTGTATTCACCTGCTTCGAGTTCGCTTAATATGTTGTTATCTCTTTCTGACATATAGTGTTCTATACTTTAACTCGCAAAGATACATATTTCTTATTCAAACACCAAACCTAAATGCTCAAATAAGGACTCTCAGGGGTGAGTTTTGTGAAAAAAGTTGGTAAATTAGGTTGTTAGGTTAAAAATGCTTACCTTTGTCCCCATAACTTACGTTAGATAAAACGAAAAACTAAATAATTCTTAGACTATGAAACACGCATATGTATTCCCCGGTCAGGGTGCGCAAGCAGTAGGTATGGGTAAGGATTTGTATGAGAACCTTCCCGAGGCTCGAGCTATGTTTGAGCAGGCTAATGAAATTTTGGGTTTCCGCATTACAGATATTATGTTCTCCGGAACAGATGAGGAGCTTAAGCAGACTAAGGTTACTCAGCCCGCAGTATTCCTCCACTCGGTGATTTTGGCAAAGGCTTTGGGTATCAAGCCCGATGCGGTTGCAGGTCACTCCTTGGGTGAGTTCTCGGCTTTGGTAGCTTCGGGCGCATTGTCGTTTGAGGATGGTTTGAAGCTCGTGTCGAAGCGTGCTATGGCTATGCAGGCAGCTTGCGAGGCTAACCCCGGCACTATGGCTGCTATCCTTGGCTTGGAAGATTCGGTAGTTGAGCAGGTTTGCTCTCAGATTGAAGGTGTAGTGGTGGCTGCTAACTATAACTGCCCCGGTCAGTTGGTGATTTCCGGAGCTGTTGAGGCTGTTGATGCAGCATGTGTGAAGCTCAAGGAGGCAGGCGCACGTCGCGCACTTCGTCTGCCCGTGGGTGGTGCTTTCCACTCGCCTCTGATGGAGCCTGCACGCGAGGAGTTGGCTAAGGCTATTGCCGAGGCACCTTTCAATACTCCCGTTTGCCCCATCTACCAGAATGTTGATGCTCAGCCTTATACAGATGCAGAGCAGATTAAGGCAAACCTTATCGCACAGCTTACCGCTCCCGTACGTTGGACCTATATCGTTAAGAATATGCTTGCCGATGGCGTTTCGGAGTTTACCGAACTTGGTCCCGGCAATGTTCTTCAGGGCCTTGTTAAGAAGGTTAACCCTGAGGTAGCTGTCGAGTCGAAGTCGGCTCTTTAGTCGGATTATACGTACTAAACCCATATTTAGGGGTGTCCAAAACTTAAATGTTGGATACCCCTAATTTTGTCTCTGTCCATGATTGAGAGAGTCTTATTTATTCTTAAAATTTGAAAATTTATTAAAAAAATTTTCAAATAGGCTTTCATAATTAGATAATTCTTAGTATATTTGTTCTGTCAAATAAATATATTTAACAATTAAAATCTCTGTTATATGAGTTCATTAACCGAGTTTTTCAATGGCCACGGCGATGATTTGCAGCGTGGAATATCACATAAGAATAATCTTATAAAGCGCAATATAATTGCCTATATGGCAGTCAATGGCGAATGTACGCTCTCTGAACTTACCAAGGAACTTCACATCAGTATCCCGACCATCACCAAATTGGTTCAGGAGCTTGTTGACGAGAATATTGTTTCGGATTTAGGTAAGGTCGAAACCCCCGGAGGTCGTCGCCCCAATGTCTTTGGTCTGGCAAGTTCGGCAATCTATTTTGCTGGAGTAAATGTGGCTCGCGACAATATGGCGTTCTTGATTACCGACCTGCAAAACAATGTGATAAAAGAGGTTGTCGATACTGATTTCGAACTCTCCGATCGCCCACAATGCCTTGAGAAAATATGCTCCAATATCGAGAATTTCATCTCGACTTGTGGGGTTAATCGCGACAAGATTCTCGGCTTGGGTGTGAGTATTGTGGGTAGGGTAAACTCGCAGACGGGTCACTCCTATAAATACTTTACTTCGGGCGATATTCCTCTTCGCGAGGTTTTGGAGCAGAGAGTAGGTATTCGTGTGCTGTTGGAGAACGACACACGTGCGCGTTGCTATGCAGAATATACTTGTGGCAAGGCTAAGGACGAGAGCGATGTGTTGTATCTGCATCTTGGTCGTGGTGTGGCTATCGGTATTGTGGTCAATGGTCAGCTCTACTATGGAAAGAGTGGTTTTGCCGGTGAGTTTGGTCACATCCCCTTCTTCGACAATGAGATTATCTGCTCGTGTGGCAAGAAGGGTTGTCTTGAGACCGAGGTGTCAGGTGTTGCCATCGAGGATAAGATGCGAGAACTGATTGGTAAGGGTGTAAACACCATCTTGCGCGAGAAGTTTGATAGGGGTGAGACGGTGAGAATCGACGATATTATAGCTGCTGCCAAGAACGATGACAACCTCTCGATAGAGCTTATAGAGGAGGCAGGCGAAAAGGTGGGTAAGGCAATAGCGTTCCTTATCAATACCTTCAATCCCGAGACTGTTATTGTGGGAGGGAATCTTGCAGCTGCAGGCGACTACATTATGTTGCCCCTCAAGTCGGCAACCAACAAATATTCGCTCAATTTAGTCTATAAGGATACCAAGTTCCGTCTCTCGAAGATGACCGAGTCGGCAAGTGCCTTAGGTTCGGCGATGTTGATTCGCAACAAAATTATAGGTCTGTAATGGCAAATCTCGATGGTAGGCTCTGTCGTCTGAGGGCTATGGAGCCTCAGGATGTGGATACGATGTATAGGTGGGAGAACGACACCTCGTTGTGGAGTGTGAGCGGAACCCTCTCGCCCTTCTCTCGCCACGCGATGGAGATGCTTCTTCAGATGCAGCAATACGATATCTTCTCTTCCCGCCAGCAGCGTCTTGTGGTTGAGACTTTAGAGGGTGAAAGTGTTGGGGCTATCGATTTGTTTGAGGTTGATGCTCTGCACCGCAGAGCGGGTGTGGGAATACTGATTTATGGCGCAGAAAATCGCTCGCGCGGTTATGCTGCCGATGCCCTTGCGGTGTTGATTGATTATTGCCGTAATGTGTTAAACCTTAGGATGTTGTGGTGTAATATCGAGAGTGATAATGAGCCGAGTAAGCGACTCTTTTTGAGGGCGGGCTTTACGCTAGTAGGCGTAAAACGCGAGTGGAATCTCTCCGCCTTTGGAGCCAAGGACGAGGAGTTATATCAGAAGATGTTGTAGTATATCTAACGAATAAAACCTGCCATATCGGGCAGGTTTTATTCGTTGGATAATAAGCTACTTGCTTATAAGATTATCCTTTTCGATGTCCTTAAAATAGCGGTAGGTCGCTACTCTAAGTTCCTCGGCTGCGGGGTCGTCGCATGCGATTATGCCGCAGGGGTGGGTCTGCAGAGCCGAGATGGTCCATTGGTGGTTGTAACTGCCCTCAACACCGTGACGCACGGCACGAGCCTTCTTGTGGCCGGTAGCCAAAATCATCACCTTCTTCGACGCGAGAATTGTGCCTACACCAACCGTAAGAGCGGTCTTGGGTACGAGGTTAACATCGCCACCAAAGAATCGTGAGTTGACGATAATCGTATCCTGCGTCAGGGTCTTTTGGCGCGTACGCGAGTTCAGTGACGAGAAGGGTTCGTTGAAAGCGATGTGTCCATCTTCACCTACGCCGCCCATAAAGAGGTCTATGCCACCTGCCTTGACGATGCGAGCTTCATAGTCGGCACACTCCTGCTCTAAGTCGGTTGCATTACCATTCAAGATATTCACATTCTCGCGCTTGATGTCGATATGACTGAAGAAATTGTTCCACATAAACGAGTGGTAGCTCTCGGGATGCTCCTCGGCAAGACCAACATATTCGTCCATATTGAAGGTGATAACATTCCGGAACGACACCTCGCCTGCTTTGTACAGACGAATAAGCTCCTTGTAGGTCTCGAGGGGTGTAGAGCCCGTAGGCAAACCCAACACAAAGGGAGCTGAGCTAAGCTTCTCCTTGCGCTTTATCTCATTGACAATGTATCTTGCTGCCCATTGAGCAACGTTCTCCGAATTTTTTTCTATAATCAGACGCATAATTATCTCTGTTTTGTGTTGTCGAAAAAGTATTAAAACATTCTTACAAATACCTCGATTGCCTGATACTCAGCCATGCCGAGCTTGTCGTAGAGCTTTGCAGTATTTTGTGTGCGCTCCTCGGCACGCTGCCAGAACTCTCTGGGGTCGGAGCCGGGGAAGGGCATAATATCCTTCTGCGAGAGGTGACGATAGATTGCGTGACGCTTCTTAATCATCTCGTCGGGAGAGAGAGGTACAGCCATATCTACCATACCCAAATCCCACTCCATCCACGCTCCGCGATAGAGCCACAGATGGCAATCCTTCATCCACTCGTCATCCTTGACAACCTCCAATGCGCCGAGTACAGCCTCCATACAGGTTCGATGTGTGCCGTGTGGGTCGGCAAGGTCGCCCGCAGCATAAATCTGGTGAGGTTTAATCTTGCGAAGAAGCTCGACAATAATCTCAATGTCGCGGTCAGAGAGCTGTCCCTTCTTGATGCCGCCTGTCTCGTAGAACGGTAGGTTCAGGAAGTGGGCATTGGTGTCGGGATTCAGACCAAACGAACGTACGGCAGCACGGGCCTCGGCACGACGAATCGAACCCTTGTAGTTGAGCAATCCGCGAGGTTCTGGTTCACCCTTCTTCTTCGAGGCTATAATCTCGCAAGCCTCCTTTACGTGGTCGCCAAATCCAAGTTCGCGTGCGGTGTCGATATTCTGCAAAACAACATCGTCGGCAACAGCAACATTGCCCGAGGTCTCGTATGCAACGTGTACGTCGTGACCTTGCTGCACCAAACGAATGAACGTACCACCCATTGAGATAACATCGTCGTCGGGGTGGGGCGAGAAGATAACCACACGCTTCGGATAGGGGGTCGAAGGTGCAGGTCGTGTCGAGTCGTCGGCATTGGGCTTACCTCCGGGCCATCCGGTGATGGTGTGTTGCAGGTCGTTGAATACGCGGATATTGATTTTGTCGTAAGAGTCCGACTTCTCGAGAAGTTCGCCCAACGAATTTTCGATATAATCCTTATAGGTGAGTTTCAAGATGGGCTTGCCCACCACGCCACAGAGCCAAACAACAGCCTTGCGGATAAACTTAGGAGTCCACTCGCAGGGACCAACCAGCCAAGGTGTCTGCTCGCGGGTCAGAAGCTGAGCAGCATTCTCATCTATCACAACCTCCATATTGGGATGCTCCTGAAGATGCGATGCCGGAACCATATCGTTGATAGGACCTTCGACAACCTTCTGCACAACGCCTGCCTTATCCTCGCCCCAAGCCATAAGGATAATCTTGTCGGCACGCATAATGGTATCAAGACCCATTGTGATAGCCATCTTAGGTGTCTGCTCAAGACCGAAGAAGGCACTCGACTGCACCTTGCGCGAGTCGTGCGTAAGCTGCACAAGACGTGTACGCGACTTGGCATACGAGCCCGGTTCGTTGAAGCCTATCTGTCCCTGTTCGCCAACACCTATAATCATAAGGTCGATGCGGCGGGCAGCTTGGTCGTAGGATGCACAATATTCTGAAACCTTCTGCTCGTCAACCATACCATTGGGAATATGAATATTCTCGGGCAGGATATCGATATGGTTCAGGAAATCCTCGTGGATTCTGAAATTACGGCTCTG
Organism: uncultured Alistipes sp.; assembly: GCA_964521245.1. Lineage (GTDB taxonomy): Bacteria > Bacteroidota > Bacteroidia > Bacteroidales > Rikenellaceae > Alistipes. Next base: position 48,914 of record CAZFQU010000001.1, read on the forward strand.
CTGCTCGGTGCGGGCAATAGGGTAGAACTCGTCGAGAGAATAGACTGCCACATTCTCGAAGCTGATTTTTCCCTCCTTGTGACGTTTAACCAACTCACGATACAGACCCAGAGGTGTGCGACCCGTTGTCAGACCAAGAATGAATGGCATAGGTTCGTCGTACATCTCATTCGAACAGTTGGTTGCATTGTGAGCGTGTATCATCTTTACGATGGTGTCGGCTACGTACTGAACACCCTCATACTCGCTCTCATAGACCGTGGTGTGCATCTTTTCGTATCGATGAATGATGTCGCGCGGTGCAGCGGACTCGATTAGACCGCCATCTTTCGGTAATGAATACTTGTTGTTTGTCATATCCCTATCTTGATTTTGGTTTATTTTGCTTTCGTTATCTCTGTTTATTCAAATTCGGCATCCACAAAGAAGTTGGGCAGATGAAAGTTGGGGGTGGGATGCTCGATTCTCTGCCACGAGAGGAAGTGGGGCATTGAGAGATTGTCGCCACATTTGTAGAGATTCATCCTCAGTTTGCATCCGCTCCAACTCTCCAACTTGTGCATAAAGAGTGCTGTGCAGGGAATCTTCAGCGTCAGGCTCCAGCTGTTGTTGCCTTCACACTCGACAAAAGGAGTGTTGCCCAGCGACGGATAACGCTCAATTGTCTGCATCAACTCCTCACTCAGATAGCGAGGCTCGGGCTTGGTGACTCTCCAAGCAGCAAGCATACGACCTATACAATTTGTCTCGAAGTTGTAGTATCCCTCTTGGTCGAGAGCCATAAACAGTTCAACACACGAATCGGTCCACACCTCGCCATTATCCTTATCGACAAGGGCTTGTGTTACCTGTTCTTCGACCTCGAACCTTACTACAAGCTCCTTGCCCGTATGACCCATTCTGAACTGTACTTTCGGTGCATAGGGGTATTCCTCTTCCCAATTGTTGCAGCTAATTGGCTGAGCATCAATACTCTTGACTGCTTCTGTGGGGTTTTGATTGGTGATGAACGGCACTCTAAACATACTCTATCTGTATTTTTGAGCTACTTGTTTAACAATCTCGCACATCTGCTCATATTGCTGCTCGATGCTTTGCAGGAGCTTGTATTGAGCGCGAGTGCGCTCCAAGTTGTGGCTTTGGCTCTTTGTGCGGTAGTATCTGTCGCCATCTATATAGTCCATCAGGAATCGAAGAACTTGTTCGTATGTTATATATCGTGCCGAGAATGCGAGGTGGTCAATCTCGCTTTGGATGAGCTGTGAGGCGCGCTGCGACAGAAAGCCATCGGTGTAAGCCTCGAACATCTCTATCGACATCGATACCTGACCAAGGTCGGTATCATCCTCTTTACCCGTATTGGTGTAGGTGCGAATAGCATCGCCAAAGTCGTTCAGACAGGTGCTGTTCATTACCGTATCGAGGTCGATTGCGCACAGCACCTCGCCATTCTGGTCGAAGAGTACGTTATTGATTTTTGTGTCGTTGTGGGTTACGCGTGTGGGGATTGTTCCATCCTCGACCAATCGCCAGAACGAGAGCATCTCTTCTCTACGCGACTCTATCCACTCTATCTCCTCCGCAACCTCAGCCTTGCGACCTACGCGGTCCTCACTCAACGTAGCGTCCCACTGCTCGAAGCGCAGGCGTATGTTGTGGAAACCCTTGATTGTCTCGGCAAGGGGTTCACTAAAGTCCGATAGTTCTGCCTGAAAGCGACCTATGCCCTCGCCACCTTTACGTGCAAGTGCGGGTGTGTCGGCTCTGTCGTAGGCTATGGTGTTGTCGATAAAGAGTGTTGCTGCCCAGTAGTCACCATTTTGGTCGAGCAGGAAAGGTTTGCCCTCGCGAGTGGGTATTACGGTCATCACTTCGCGCATGGGGTCACCACCGCGCTCAATAACTCGGCGTCGGATGTGGGCGGTAACCTTTAGGATGTTCTCCATCATTTGGGGAATATCGGGAAATATGCTCTTGTTTTTGCGTTGCAGGATGTAGTTTGGAGCATCACCGGCGGTCTTTACTATCAGTGTATCGTTTATAAAACCCTCGCCCAGTGGCTCTATACTCACTGTTTCACCCTCAAAAGCAAACTCCGAGGCAATTTTAAGAAGCTCTCTATCCATACTATCGACTTGCTAAGTGTTTGTATTTTTTGACTAAAAAATAATCGGCACTCAAAGATACAAAAAAAAGGCAAAAAATAAAAGTAGCAAGAAGATTTTTCTTTTGCTACTTTTGATAATAGATGTATAACTCTGTAAATTTAGACTATTCAAACTTATATACCTTCTCGCCTTCTCTTTGCATATTGAATCTCTCGCGGGCAAATTGTTCGATAAGGTCGTCGTAGTTGAGACTTTGGAGTAGTGTGCTGTCCTGAGTAATCTGCTCACGATATAGCTGAGCCTCATCCTCAAGCTCCCATAGCAGCCCATAGGTGTCTATGATGTGGAGTATGTTGCGCCCAATGGTGTAGAGTGTCAGCCCTACAACAGCAATCGTCAGAGCAATCCATCCCCACTTTATGATTTTAGCCTTCATCTTGCACTAAGGAATATGCATATATTTGTGAGCCTGAATCGATATCGACCATTTGGGATTTGACTTGGCATACTCCACAATCAGGCTCATCATCTTCTCGGCTTGGCTCCATTCGGGTTGCAGAAAAAGCCGACACGAACGTTTGACTCTCAAGGCATTTTGCTCTGCCCAATCGAAATCTTCCGGCTTCTCGATGATGACCTTCAGCTCGTCGGCGCGGTCGTAAGCCTCGTCTAAGGGCGGTTGTTGACGCTTGGGCGAAAGACACACCCAATCGAAACAGCCGCTGAAGGGATGCGAACCCGATGTCTCGAGAAAGGTCTCCAACTTGCGCTTGCGAAGTTCGCGCGTGAGATGTTCCAAAGGGTAGATTAGCGGCTCGCCGCCGGTGATGACTATCGCTTGTGCCGGACACTCCTCCACACGCCTTATCACCTCCTGAACATCAATAGGCGGATAGAGTTTGGGATTCCACGTATATTTGGCATCACACCACTTGCAACCCACGTCGCAGCCACCCAGACGAATGAAGTATGCCGGTTTGCCCGAGTGATAGCCCTCGCCCTGAATGGTGTAGAAATCTTCGACCAACGGCAGTTTTCTGCCCCCGTCGAGCAGCTCGGCGTATGGCGTAGGCTTAGTCATTCGTTACCACGTAAACATCCTTGAAATTGCGACCCAGCTGGTTGTAGTCCAAGCCGTAGCCCACGATAAACTCGTTACCGATGTGCATTGCGCAATACTTGATATCGTGCTTCTCGCTGTACGAACCGGGCTTGAAGAAGAGGGTGCAGACCTCGACACTTGCGGGCTTGTGGCTCTCCAACTCCTTGAGCATATGCGAGATGCTGCGACCTGTGTCAACTATATCCTCGACGATTATTACGTGACGTCCCTCGAGCGAGGAGTTGATACCGATAAGGCTCTTAACCTCACCCGATGACTCGGTGCCGGCATACGATGCCACCTTAACAAACGAAAGTTCGGCAGCAAACTCGACCTTCTTCATCAAGTCGCTCATAAACATAAACGAGCCGTTGAGAACGCCCAAGAAGATAGGGGTTTGTTTGTCGGCATAGTCCTCGTTGATTCGGCGAGCTACTGCATCCACTGCATTGTCAATCTCGGCAGCGGGAATCATCACCTTGAATTTTTTGTCGTGCAGGGTTATAATATCCTCCATAATCTATGATCTGTTGTTATTGTTTTCGAGAGTAATGAACAAAGGTACAAAATTATTCCCAAACGGCAAACACTAATCTCCTAATTTTGGATTATTCTTCTTCCGATGGTTAGTAGTGGCTAAAACCGCGCCAATTACCATCCCTCTTTTTGCCATCCATTCTCCAACTGATTTCACACCCCGAGTCGCAGAGGGGCTCCACTATTCTGCCTATGGCATAGAGCTTTGAGCCGAAATGGTTGTAGTACTTGTGGCTCAGGCTCTCAAATTCACCCTCTCTGACTGTCAGAAGTAATTCATAATCCTCGCCTCCCGAGAGTGCATCGTCGAGTGTTGCTCCTTGGTCGATGGGTATGTTTTCGAGGTCGATAGCAGCTCCCACCCCGCTGCAATTCAGTATGTGTCTTAGGTCGGAGGCTATGCCGTCTGATATATCCATCATTGCCCCGACGCTCGGCTCATTACCGAGCCACTCTCCCTCCTCGATGCGGGCTTGTGGCATCAAATGACGCCTTAGCGCTGAGTCTTCGTTTCGCCCATTGATTAAATCTCTGAGTCCGCGAGCTGAGCCGCCTAATTTGCCTGTTACGCAAACCACATCACCCACCTTGGCATCCGAGCGACGCTTAATTGAAGAGAGCTTACCCCTGCCTATTGCCGTTACATTGATTGTTACTCTATCTTTCGAGGCGGTGGTGTCGCCGCCTATCAGAGCTACTCCCCATCGCTCAGACTCGGCGGTGTAAGCCTCGATAAACTCCTCGGCCCAGCCACTCGTCGCTGCACCTTCGGGCAGAGCCACAGAGAGTAGGGTGGCTACGGGTCTTACGCCCATCGATGCCACATCGCTTAGGTTTACGTTGAGTGCTTTGATTGCAACAGCCTTTGCCGATGCCGAGCCGAGGAAGTGAATATCCTCGACCACAAGGTCTGCGGTAAAGACCAATGCCTCGTCAGCGCCAATCGCCAGCACCGCGCAGTCGTCGCCTATACCCTCAAAACCATTTTTGGGGAGCCTGTCTGCCAAGGCTTTGGCTATGTCGATAAATCCAAATTCTGTCATAAGTTGGGCGAAGTTACCTCTTTTTTTGCAAATTTTGCATATCTTTGTAAAGATAAATGACCTTAGAGTATGAATATATTGATTCTTAACGGACCTAATCTGAATCTTCAGGGTCGCAGAGATACCGATATTTACGGCACCGAGACCTTCGAAGAGTATGTCGAGAAGTTGCGCTCCGAGCTGCCTGCTGACGAGTTACACTACTACCAATCGAATGTCGAGGGTGAACTAATCAATGCCCTGCATTCGGCACAAGGAGTGTATGATGGCATAGTCTTTAATGCCGGAGGTTATACCCACACGTCGGTTGCTCTGCGCGATGCCGTGTCGGCTATCTCTACTCCCGTTGTCGAGGTCCACATCTCGAATATTGCATCACGCGAGGAGTTTCGCCACACCTCGCTCCTAACGCCCGTCTGCCGAGGAGCCATCTTGGGCTTTGGCTTAGATGGCTATCGTTTGGCTATCGATGCCCTTCGCCGCTTGTAATTTTTCTGTTCAACAACTATAAACAAATTAAGGTTGCCCCGAAAGGCAACCTTAATTCATTTGTCTGTATTGCAGATGTTACTTGGCAAGCCAGAGTTTAGTCTCGTACGAAGCACCACAGCCGGCAGCTACGATAGAATAGTTAATGGGGAAGTAGCCATTTACTGCGCTGTAATCAGAAGCAAATGGGAAATATTCGCCATCCACATCCTTAGCCTTAACAATCGATGTGGTATCCTTATAGGTTGATACATTGCTTTGGTTAACAGCCTTCCAGCCATTACCACCTACATCGCTCTTTGTTGTAAGGTGGTTGTACTCCATTACAAGGTTAGTACATGTCTTAGCAAAGTCACCCATTACATAAGTGTTCTTGTCACCGGTATTCTCATAGTAACCAACATTGTAGCCAAAGTATGACTTAGCAAGTTTATATGCTCTTGCCATAATGTTACTCTGATGCAAACCGTAGAGTGTACAATTCTTAATCTCAATAGCCAAGTTGGAGGTATCTGTGTCATAATTGTCAGCAGCTTTGCTACCCGCATCGATAAGATAGTGTTGATAGTCGCTCTCGGCATAGAAAATACTATTTATGTACTTAATAGCCTTCATGCGGGTAAAGTCCTTAGCATAACCACTTGCATTTGTCTTTACATTTAGCTTGTATGTTCCATAGCTATTTTTAGAGCCAATCTCAGCGTGGATTACAGAGTTAAGAATGTAGATATGGCTATAACAACGAGCCATAGTGGCGTTATTCTCGGCAATACCATTCTGTGTGTATGTGTATGTACAATCTTCAATGTAGAGTTTGCAATCATCCTCGCAAGACGACTCATTCGCATTGACGATACCATACGAGCCATTAGCCTTGAAGCTGATATTCTTAAGTGCTAACAGAGGACCATTGGCATAGTACTGACCCAAAACCTCGATATAGGGCTGCGACGTGGGGTCAACACCGATAATTATAGTCTCCTTCTCTTTGCTGAACTTAAGGTGCTTCTCCTTAACGTCGGCAACAGCACCTTCCTCGTTATTGAGTATAATACTGAAATCTTTCTCGATAAAGATAAGACCACCTGCCTGAAGTGCAGAGTAAGCAGCTGTCTTGTCCATATCGGCTGTGATAAGTGTAGACTCGGGATAGAGGGTCTTGTTAACTACAAATTCATCCTCTGCAGCAGTACCAATGGTAATATCCTCGCCATTCTGCCAAGCGGTGTAGTAGCTCTCGACAACTGGCTCGGGTTCAGGCTGTACAGCCTCGCCCTCATACTCAACGGTGAGGCGAATAATGCGGCAGTCGTTGTTGCTTTGGCTGTCGGTACGCTTGATGGTGATAGCATTTGCGCCATACTCCTCGGCAATGTCGAGCTTCAGCACGCCACCATTACCACGAAAAGCCTCGTTGTAGTAGTTGAAATTGCCACTTGAAATCTCAGTCTCGCCCGAGCAGGCAGCAATGATATAATCCTTGGTGCCATTGGTATTCTGCTCGGTGAGGTAGATAGCCTTATACTTCAGACCCTCGGCAGGAGCTGCAAGAGTGAACGAACCGTTCTGGTTAATCTGCAACGCGTTGCCGTTGGTCGGGTTTGTCTTAATCTGACAAGCCTCGGTAGTGAATGCAAGAGCCTGACCCTCGGATGTGGTAACCTGTGTAGGAAGCGTGGTAGTTGCGCTGAAGTCAACAGTGAAGCTGTTGGTTACGGTGCAGTTGCTGCTCGAAAGGTTAATCGAAAGGCGGTTGATCTTATCCATAACGGTAGTGAACTCGCCCATCGAGAAGGTGCGCTTGATGGTGTTCTTGTCGCCAACGATGGTTACGGTCATATCGCCTGCGGGGATGGTGGTCTCGCGGACCATAAACCAGCTCTCCCAGCTTCCCTCCTGCTCGATACCCTCATCGTAGCTTGCTGTCATACCATTCGATACAGCGGTCTTATCCCAGCTGCTGATTTTGCAATCTGCAAATACGTCGGAGTAGTTCACATAGAACAGACCCTGCAACGATGCAGCCTGCGATGCAGCGGCACTTGCCACTACGTTCACCGAGTGAATCTTCTGACCCGAGAGCAGACCCTCGCTGTCGTTGAAAGTGATGCAGAGAGGAGCTACCAGACGCTTGTAGTCGATAACGGTGGCTGCATTCATATTCTCGGCTGCGATAGTTACGGGCTTACCAACAATGTAGTCGAACGAGGGGTCGAACGATGTTGCCGAAGGACGCTGCACCTGACCCAGACGGTGGTGTGAAGCTACCTTGCCATCATTCATACTGTTGGAGCTGTTGTCAGGCATCATAAAATAGTAATCGTAGGCAGTAGCTTCGCCGATAGCGTCGTGAGAGAAAGTGAAGTTGTTGTTACCGTCATTGGATGCCGACAACTTACCTGCAAAAACATAGGTCGAGAGATCCTCGTCGTCGTTAGCCATATAATAGACTGTCATCGACTCGTTCTTATCGATTGTAATACCCTCGCCGGGCTTGTAGCTCGAGCGGGTCTCGTCGCCAAGGGTTACGGTCTGTGTAATCTGCTTATGACCAAGGTCGGTAGCGGTATCGGTGTTGTCCTTAACACACGAAGAAAGGGCTAAAATGGCACTCATCAAGCCCAATGTAAAGATACTCTTTTTCATAGTCTCAATGTGGGTTTAATGGTTAATAAGAGCCAAGATTGTTGTCTTCGTCATCGACCGAGCCGTCGTTCCAGTCGCTTGCAGCGAAGCCGGACTCAACCTGAGTCTCGATAATCTCCATCTCGGGAGCTTGATAGAGGGTTTCCCCCCCCCTAATCTGAATAACTTTCTTTTGCATAATTTTGAGGTGTTAGAATTAAATAATCGTTCTTAAATTATTAAATTTTTTAAAAAACTGACACACCAATTCGGCGCATAAAGTTATGAATATTAGTTGTTAAAAGCAAAAAAATATTCATAAAAATAGTTTTTTTCTAACTAAAAAATAGATTTATATGTGAGCCTCGCTTTCTATCAGCAAAAAAATGTTATCTTTGTGGGCTTAAAACTTATCGATGATGGGAACTCAGCTCAGAGATAATGTGGCACGTGGCGTGGCGTGGACCCTTGGCGAGAAGGCGGGGTCGATGCTCTTGCAGATGGGTGTGAGTATAGTTGTGGCACGTCTGCTCTCGCCCGACGACTATGGAGTGATGGCGATACTTACGGTGTTCGTTACGCTGATGTTGGTGGTTGTCGATAGTGGTTTCTCGCAGACTCTTATCCGCTCTTCGGCTCCTTCGCAGAGCGATTATCGTTCGGTATTCTTTTTCAATATCGTAATGTCGGTGGTGCTTTATCTGCTGATGGTGCTGCTCTCTCCGCTTCTTGCCCGATATTTTTCCTTGCCCATAATATCGCAGATTGCCCCCATATTATTTCTGCTGCTGCCGATTAACGCTCTATGTGTTATTCAGCAAGCCATATTTACTCGCCAATTCAGATTCGACACCCTTTCAAAAGTGGTATTCCTCTCTTCACTAATAAGTGGGGTGGTAGCTATCGTAATGGCACTTTGCGGTTGTGGCGTGTGGAGCCTCGTTGGGCAGAGACTTACGGCTATGGCTTCTAAGGCAGCGATGTTGTGGTGGGTGAGCGATTGGCGACCCAAAGAGAGTTTCAGCCCCTCGTCGTTGAGGGCTATGGCTCCATACAGCCTGCGTCTGATGGCTACCGACCTTATAACCTCGCTCTATAACAATATTTCGCAACTCTTCGTAGGTAAAATCTATTCGCCGCAAGTACTCGGATTCTACAATCAGGGTCAGAAACTCAAAGACGTGCCTGTACTTGCAACCCTGCAATCGGTGCAAAATGTGACCTTCCCAGCCCTGTCGAAGATAAAATCCGACGAGCAGAAGTTCTCGCAAAGCTATCGTCAGCTCGTAGCGATGGTTGGATTTATTCTCTTTCCCGTTATGGCGGGCTTGGTAGCTGTTGCCCCGCCAATGTTCGAGCTGTTGTTGGGCGAGAAGTGGATGCCCTCTGTCCCCTATTTCGAGGTGCTTTGTCTGTCGGGACTCTTTATGCCCCTCTCGGCGATAGCATATAATGTGCTGAAGGTCAAGAGCGACGGAAAGATTATCGTGCGATTGGAGATTCTCAAAAAGGGGATTATGACCCTGATATTGGCTATGACTATTCCGTTGGGTGTGATGGCTATTGCGTGGGGCGTGGTGGCTATGGCATTTGTCGAGTGGCTAATCAATAGTTTGGCTGCTGCGCGCTTTACCTCGGTTGGAGTGTGGAGATTGGTGCGTGCGCTTATGCCCTCGCTGCTGCTCTCAATCCTAATGTTGGTTGCGGTAAGAGTTTCAGCCCACTGTCTCGATTTTGCTCTTTGGGGCAGCTTATTGCTGCAAATCCTAATCGGTATTGCTATCTATGTTTTGGGGGCTTTGTTGCTCAGATTTGAGCAGTGTCGGGTTGCCCTCGATATATATAATACAAGAAGAGGTCGCAAGTAGTTTTGCGACCTCTTCTTGTGTTATAGCAGTATAAATATCTGTGCCGTAAGCACTCTTAGGAACATTACCACCGGATAGACCGTTGCATAACTGATGTTAGGCATATCGTTGCCGGCAGTCGAAGTGGCGTAGGCGAGTGCCGGAGGATCGGTCATACCACCGGCGAAGAGTCCCATAAGCGTATAATAGTTGAGCTTAAGTACTGTGCGGGCAAAGATGCCTACAATTAGCAGAGGCAGAATGGTGATAATCACACCATAGGCAATCCAGACGTAACCTCCGCCGATAATAGAATCGACAAAGCCCTCGCCGGCACCGATGCCGACAGCTGCAAGGAAGAGCGATATGCCTATCTCGCGGAGCATAAGGTTAGCGCTCATGGTTGTATAGGTGACCAGACCGAAGTGGGGACCAAATCTGCCCAAAAGCAGAGCGATAATGAGGGGTCCGCCTGCCAAGCCGAGCTTAACGGGCTGAGGAACGTTGAGCAGAGGAATAGAACCCAAGATAACACCCAGAGCAATACCGAGGAAGATGGTGATAAGGTTGGGCTGGTTGAGTCGCTTCATAGAGTTACCCAGCAGCTCCTCCACCTTTTCGATATTCTTAATCGTACCCACAACCATCACACGGTCGCCCATCTGAAGCTCCATACCCTGATAGGGAATAATATCGACACCGGCACGGTTTACGCGGGTGATATTGATGCCAAAACGTGTGCGCAGTTTAAGGTCGGAGAACTTCTTGCCATTGACGTTGGGCTTGGTGATAAGTATTCGGCGCGATACAAGCTCCGACTCCTTATCTTTGCTCTTGCCCCACTCCTCGTCGCTCATCTCTATCGTGTGACCTAAGAATGCGATAACAGCCTCTCTGTCTTCGGGGGTGGTGATAATCAGCAGACGGTTGCCAATCTTGAGGTGACGGTCGGCATCGGCAATTGTTATCGAGCCGTCGCTGTGCATAATACGCGAGATTACGAACGAACGATTGATTATCGAGTGGGCATATCCGATAGTTCTGCCATTGATGGTCTCGTTGGTAAACTCAACGGTGAAACATTCGGGCATGTGATTCTCGTTGCTCAGAGCTGCAAGAGCCTCGTCCTCTTTCTTGAAGTTAACCTTCATTACGAAGCGGATGATAAGCATCGAAGCGATAATACCCACAACACCCAAAGGATAGGCTACGGCATAGCCTAAAGCGATATTGGGGTCGTTGAAGCCTGTCGAGTCGCTGTAAGCCTGCTGCGCGGCACCCAGACCCGGGGTGTTGGTTACCGCACCCGAGAGGATGCCGACCATTGTCGGAATATCTGTGCCGGTTACAAGGTGGATGATGTAGGCGGTTACCACGCCAAGCAGTACGATTGCCGAGGCCAATGATACGAGGGTCATACCACCCTGCTTGAACGAGGAGAAGAAACCCGGACCTACCTGAAGTCCGATAGAAAAGACAAAGAGGATGAGTCCAAACTCCTTGACGAAATGGAGTATCTCGTCATCGATGTTCATGCCGAGGTGACCGAGCAGAATACCGACGAAGAGTATCCACGTAATGCCGAGTGACACACCTCCAATTTTAATTTTTCCGAGTAGGATACCGCCCGTAACGGCAATGGCAAGCGTCAGTACTGCGTGTGCAATACTGCTGCCTGCAAATAAATTTATCAACCACTCCATATTCAATTCAGTGCCTGAAATTAGTGCTTGTGTTGGGTTAGTTCTGTTTGTTTTTCGTTATGGCGACAAAGGTAGTCAATATATCCAAATAAAAAAATATTTTTATACCTTATAATATAATATATAGGGGTGTTCTATAAATTGGTAAGTGAGTTTTTTATTGTCGGAAGTCTTTATTGCGGTCGTTTTTGAATTTATTTTGGTATATTTCTAATTATTATTCGGTTACAATGCTCGCATTGCGCCATTATAAGAAATTATCCTCAAACTATTCTTCAAAATCGACTCGACCTAATCCCCCTCACCCCTATATAAAAAGCAATAACTCGCCTATGGTTGATTAGACGAGTTATTGCTTTTTGCATTGAGCGTGTGAACTACTCCTTAAAGGTGAAGGTGAAACGCTTGGTGGAGTCGGAGGATGTACCTACAAATCGCCATGTGCCATCCTCGTCAAGGCTTAGGAAATCGCCCTTGTCCATTCTCAGGTCGTCGAATGCGTAGTTCATGGTCCAGAACTGAATCTTACTGCCATCAATCCAGCAATCAACATCTGCGCCACCAATCTCCTGTGCCTTCTCGAGACTCGAAGCTATGTAGTAGGTCTTAGCCTCGCCCTCTACAAAGCCATATACCTTCTTGAACTCAACCATATTGAAGTTAGTCTGCTTGAAGTAGAGGTTGTGGCTGCCATCGCCATTGTCGGTTACGGTCAGCGATTCGATGTAGAGTTCTTCGTCTCTTACGCCGTTGACACCTATGCAGTTAATCTCCCAACCCGACTCGGGGCAGGTATATTTCACGTAGAGGTCCTCTTGTGTGGTACACTTGCCTTTAAGGTCGCCAACCGAGATGATATAGGTGTTGTCAGCCTTGTGCTTGATGGCAAACGAGCCGGAGGTAAAGTTAAAGCCCATATCTCCGTCAACGCTCTCCAGATAGTAGCTCTCCTCTACAATAAAACCGTTGCCTACGCTGTACATTTCATAGCCACGGCTTGTCGATTCGCCTGCGCCAAGCACGCCATCGTTATCGGCATCGCGGAATACCAAGTAAGCCTCGGTGGTGATAGAGTCGAAATAGAGATAGTGCTTGCCATCTTTATAGTCGTGGACAAACTCTTTGAGTTGCTGCGAGAGGTCGCGTACGGTCTCCTCAATCTCTACCGCGCCACCATAGAGTGCGCCGTTGAATGTGCAGTTGAAGCACTTGGTCTTATCTGCAGTGTTGAGTTGAATTGTGATGGCATTCTCGTCGGCTGCAGGCATACCCGTCTCGGCTGTCATATAGCTGGCATTCTCCTCTTGGTCGGCGATAAACTCGGTGTAGGTGACGCCATTGTAGCTAAGCTCCACATTGCCAACCACAGAGTAGTCGATATAGTTTACGGCATCGCTTGCTGCGGGGTTGCTCAACAGCAAGTATTGACCATTGAGATAGGTCTCGAGAGTAGCAACCAACAACTTGACGCTGAAACTGCCATCTGCCGATGCTGCCTGAATCCACAACTTACCCTCTGGCGCACTCTCGCTATCGAGTGTGAGAGTTTCAATGTTGATGGCGATATTTTCAGCTTCAACAGGCTCCGGGTCGGGAGTGGGGTCCGGGTCGGGAGTGGGGTCCGGCTCGGGGTTATCCCCCTTGGCGGGAGTGGTGATGCTCAGGGGCTGCGCTAAGGTCAGCTTTTGGTCACTATTGGCTGCGGCTGCATATATATTATAGGTAGTCTCGCTCTGTGCCTCAAAATTTACAATACTCTCTCCGGTTTCGATTTGAGTACCGTTTTTCATCACATACTCGGCATTGGGAGTTGCGGTATCGTTGGTCTGCACCAAATATCTTACCTCCACAGCATTTTCGCTCTCGACCCTGAAGCTGATAAGCTCAGCGGTAGTCTCAATCTCGCTTACCTTTACCGTAGCTTCAACTGCGGGAGTAGGTGGTTCTGGGTCGGGTATTACGGGTTCTTCCTTTGAGTCGCTACAAGCCACAAAAAGGAGCGACGAGAACAAGAAAAATAGTTTTTTCATATTCGTAAAATTTTAGGTTTACAAGTCGGGAAGGTGGAGCCGAACGCCCCCCTTCCCCGTTATTTACTTACTTTTTCTTTTGGTTTTGCTGTTGCTGCATAAGCTCCTGCTGACGCATAAGCTCTTCGTAGCGCAGCTGGAACTTCGACTTCTTCTTGTTTTTGTTCTTTGCAGCCGTAGCGTCCATAATAGCACGAATCTTATTGTCGTCAACAAAGTGGCGGATAAGATAGGTCTGAGCTATGGTGATAAGGTTTGCGATGAAGTAGTAGAAGCACAAACCGCTGGCGTAGTCGTTGAACCAGAAGAGCATCATCAGAGGCATCATGTAGAGCATCATAAACTTCATACCCGGCATCTGGGGCGACGAAGAGGCTGTCTGCTGGTAGTTTACATACGAGAAGATGAACAGCGCAATGGTCATCAACAGTGCAAAGAGACTGACGTGGTCGCCGTAGAAGGGGATGTTGAATGGCAAATCGACGATGCTATCGTACGACGAGAGGTCGTCAGCCCACAAGAAGTGCTTGCCACGAAGCTCGATTGATGCGGGGAAGAAGCGGAACATGGCAATAATGATAGGCATCTGGATAAGCATCGGGATACAACCACCCATAGGATTGATACCCGCCTTCTTATATAGCTCCATTGTTGCCTGCTGACGCTTCATGGCATCCTCCTGACGGGGATACTTCTGAGCCAGAGCATCCAACTCGGGCTTCACAACACGCATCTTGGCCATCGATACATAGCTCTTGTAGGTAAGAGGCAGGATTATGACCTTAACCAATATAGCAAGGATAATGATGATGATGCCGAAGTTGAGGTTGAATTGGCGCAAAAGGTCGAATACGGGAATCACAAACCAACGGTTTACCCAACCAAAGATGCCCCATCCCAGAGGAATCATACGCTCCAGCTGAAGCTCCTCGCCATTCTGGTCAACGACCTTTTTGAGTATTGCATACTTGTTGGGACCGAAGTAGAATCCGAGGTCGATATTCTTGGTCTGGGCATCGTAGGGTAGTGTAGCCTCCATTGCAAACTGCTTGATATAACCCGAGCCGGGCTTATCTGTCGTGAAGCTCATGTCGGCATTCGAGAAGTTGTCGTAGGCGATAAGTACCGACGAGAAGAATTGTTGCTTGAAGGCAATCCAATTGATGGCTGTTGACTCCTGCTCGTCCTTGCTCTCCTCGCTCATCCCAAGCTCCTCGATATCATCCTCACCCGGGAAACGATAGGCAAGAGTGGTGTACATATTCTCATTCTTGAAGCCCTTCTCGTTCTGATAGGTGTGGCTCTTCCAATCGATTTTCACCGAAGTCTGGTTTGCCATCAACTGCTCCATATTCACAAACTCGATGTCGAAGTCGAGCAGATAGTCACGCTCGGGAGCCGACTCATTATAGAGTGTATAGACAAAGCGCAGAGCCGAATTTTCGTTAATGCTCAGGCGGAAAGCAAGTTGCTGCTTGGTCTGCTCCTTAACAATAGGCTCGGCTGCAAAAACAAACTCCGAGGTGTTAATCTGAACACTCTTGTAGCCATTCTTGAAGTAGAACTCCATATCGAAGTTGCTCATCTCGGGGTCGAACATCTTAATCTGCTCGGTGCGCTCCTCGGCTGCGTAACGAGTGTACTCCTCGTCCTTGAGCGTTACCTCACTGACTTGCGCTCCGAGAGTCGAGAAATCAACCTTCAATACCTCGTTCTCAAGGGTGATGGTCTGGGTAGGTGAGTGAAGTGCATCGCTGAGCATCGCTCCATAGTAGGCTACCTCTGCAATGTCACGACCCAAAGAGTCGGTCTGAGGCATAGGCTGCGAAGCCTCTGCAAGAGAGTCTGCCACAATCTTGTTGAGTGAATCTGCCAGCTCGGGATGCTCGGCACGATAAATCGAATCCTGACGTGCTGCTTCAGCCTCAATGCGAGCCTGCTCCTCTATCCACTTTTTCTGCTGGTTAGAGTTGTAGAGTGTGAAGCCCAGAAATATCAGGGCTATAAGGACAATGCCGGTTATTGATTTTTTATCCATCGTCTATATCTTTCAATCTTTTTCCTTTAGTGACTACTTTTGATTCTCGAGAGCTGCCTTAACGAATGCTACAAAGAGGGGGTGGGGCTGCTCAACAGTACTCTTGTACTCGGGGTGATACTGTGTGCCAACAAACCAAGGATGCGAAGGAATCTCGACAACCTCCACAAGACCGGTGTCGGGGTTGGTACCCACGGGACGCATACCGCCCTGCTCATAAGCCTCCTTATAATTGCTGTTGAACTCGTAGCGGTGGCGGTGACGCTCCTGAATCAGAGTCGAACCATAAGCCTCGGCAACCTTAGAGTCGGCAGCAAGCTGACAGGGATATGCTCCCAGACGCATAGTGCCACCCTTGGCAGTTACCTCCTTCTGCTCTTCCATAAGGTCGATTACGGGGTTCTTGGTCTGACCCATCTCGCTCGAGTGAGCATCCTTCAGACCCAATACGTTGCGAGCAAACTCGATAACCGCACACTGCATACCCAAGCAGATACCCAAGAAGGGAACATTGTTCTCGCGGGCGTAGCGTACAGCCTCAATTTTACCCTCGATACCTCTGTTACCGAAGCCCGGTGCAACCAAGATGGCTGCCATGTTGCTAAGTCTGTCAGCAATATTTTCGGATGTGAGCTGCTCGGAGTTCACATAGTGGAGCTTAACCTTGCAGTCGTTCACTGCTCCGGCGTGGATGAACGACTCGCTGATTGACTTGTAGGCGTCGGGCAGCTCGGTGTACTTACCAACAAGGGCAATGTCGATTCTATTTGAGGGGTTCTTTACCTTCTCGACAAATGCCTTGAGCGAGTCGAGGTTCAACTCCTCATCCTCTGCGGGCAGACCCAGCTTGTCGAGTACCACCTCGTCGAGGTGCTGCTCGTGCATCTTCAAGGGAACCTCATAGATTGTAGGTACATCGATAGACTCCATAACGGCATCGGGGTCAACATTGCAGAAGAGTGCCACCTTGCGCTTGAGGTTGCTCTCCAGAGGATGCTCGGCTCTGAGTACCAAGATGTCGGGCTGCAGACCATTCTCCAAAAGTGCCTTTACAGAGTGCTGTGTGGGCTTGGTCTTCATTTCGCCCGAAGCAGCCATATAGGGTACGAGGGTCAGGTGTACGAGTGCAGTATTCTTGTAGCCCAACGAATAACGCAGCTGGCGTACCGACTCGATGAAGGGCAACGACTCGATGTCGCCTACCGTACCACCAATCTCGGTGATGATTATATCGTACATCTTCTCGTGACCAAGCAACTGGATACGACGCTTAATTTCGTCGGTTATGTGAGGGATAACCTGTACGGTCTTGCCAAGGAACTCACCCTTACGCTCCTTCTCGATAACGGTCTTATAAATCTTACCGGTGGTTACGTTGTTTGCAACGGTGGTGTGAATCGACGTGAAACGCTCGTAGTGACCTAAGTCGAGGTCGGTCTCCGTACCATCCTCCGTCACATAACACTCACCATGCTCATAGGGGTTGAGTGTTCCGGGGTCAACATTGATGTAGGGGTCAAGCTTCTGGATGGTTACCGAGTAGCCACGAGCCTGAAGCAGACGGGCAATAGATGCCGAAATGATACCTTTACCGAGCGAAGATGCCACACCGCCCGTAACGAAAATGTACTTGGGTTTTGTAAGTTTCATTGCTAATTATCTCTGTTTTTATATTTTTGTCTAAACTTTGAACTCTTAACCTTGTGGGATTACTGACCAATCTCTCTATCCAGAAGCTTAACCTTCTCGATTGTTGCGTTCATCTCCTCGCGAGCCTTGCGAATCTTATCCTTCACACCCGCAACCAAAGCCTCGGCGTTCTTCGAGTTGCCGAAGAAACCGATGTTGTTCTCCAAGAGGGCTATCTCGCTCTCTATCTGGCGCACCTTGTTGTAAAGACGTTCGCGCTCGGACTGCAACTTGCGCTGTCCGCCCTCCTTGAGCGAGGAGAGCTTCTCGCGGAATTTGCCCATCGAATTTTCGCGCTCGTTACCTCTAAGCTCGGTGAATAGGCGGTCGATAGCCTGCTTGTAGCTCTTCTGTATCTCCTCCTTGCGCTTGATGGGTACAAAGCCAATCTCGGACCAGCGACGCTGGAACTCCTTGATAAGCTCGAAGCCACCCTCCTTAACATTGGCTGTGGCCATCTGCTCGAGCAGAGCGAGTTTCTTTTCCAGATTCTGCTCGTATGTGTTGTCAACCTCCGAGTAGTGCTTAGCCTTACGCTCGAAGAATGTGTCACACGCCTTGCGGAAACGCTTCCAAATAGCGTCAGAGTGGCGACGCGATACGGCACCAATCTCCTTCCAACGTGCCTGAAGCGCGATAAGTTCGTCGGTGGTCTTTTTCCACTCTTCGCTCATCTGCATAGCTTCGGCGGCCTCGCATAGCTCCTGCTTGAGTTGCAGGTTATGCTCCATCTCGTCCTTAATCGATGAGTAGAAATTACGCTTCGACTCGAAGAACTTGTCACAAGCATTGCGGAAACGCTCATAAATCTTCGTATTATCCTTCTTGGGTGCAAAGCCGATGCTCTTCCATACCTTTTGCAACTCGAGCAGACGCTCACTTGCTCTCACCCACTCCTTGCGCGAGGTCAAGGGCTGCTCCAACAGCTCCTCGGTCTGTTCGCAAAGGCTGGTCTTGAGTTCGAGATTTTTGAGCTGTTCGCGCTTCAGACTCTCGAAATGCTCCTGATGTGCCTTATTTATGCGACTCGAAGCCTCCTTGAAACGCTCCCAAAGACTCTCCTTAAACTCCATGGCTACGGGACCTACCTCGCGCCACTCCTCGTGCAGCTTCTGCAACTTGTGGAATGCTTCTACAATCGAACTCTCCTCGATTAAAGACTCGGCAGCCTCACAAAGCGTAACCTTCTGCTCGTAGTTGCGCTTGAGGTCCAAATCGCGCAACTCCTTATTTATCTTGATGAAATTGTAGAAACTCTCGACATGGAAGTTGTAGGTCTCCCAAATATCCTTTACGTTCTGCTGGGGAACGATGCCGGTCTCCTTCCAGCGTTGCTGCAACTCGCGGAACTTGGGGAAGGTGGTGCTTACCGTTTCGTCAGAGCCAATCAACTCCTTAAGCTCCTCGATGATTTGCAGCTTAATATTCAGGTTCGACAGCTTCTCCTGCTCGAGGTTGGCAATAAACTCGTCGCGACGCAGGCGATATTCCTTGAACAACTCCTTCAGTCGTTGCTCCTGCTCGCTGGGCGAAGGGATAAACTCCTCTTCGTTGCCTCCTGCCTCGACGAAGGCTCTCTTCTGTGCCTCGACTGCTGCACGATGTTGCTTGTAGAATGCAACCTTCAGTGCTTCAGCCTCGCGACGCAGCGTGTGTATAGGACGCTCTTCGAGCAATTTCTCGAACCACGCAATCAACTCTTCACGACTCTTACCATCGAGATTATCTCCCTCGTCGCTTTGCAACTCTGAAGCAGCCTCCTCGGGTGTCTCGTCACCCAAGTCCAACTCCTCGCTTCGGGCAGCGAGTGCTGCCTCCTCGTCAGCAAAGTCAACCGCACTCATGTCGGCACTCTCAAGGGTTGCCTCCTCGGTGGAGGTAGTAGTGGAAGTCATCTGCACATCTTCGGCAATGTTGCCGAACTGCTCATCTTGAGCAGGAAGGTTCGAATTTTTAGTAGCCATCTTAATAATTGTTTTGTGTTTAATCGAGCTTACTCTATACAGAGTATAGAATATCGGCAAAGATAACATATTTTTCGGAGAGTTAGTATGAATCTTCAGATTATTTTGTACCTTCGCCCGAAAATCAGGCAACTTTTAGCGATAAACAGCCAAACAACACCCGATTTGTCTTCGCTTTGGTGAACAACTTTCCGTAGCTTGCCTGCTGTGAGATTGAAATTTTAGCTAACTTTACACCATATTTACCCGATGAAGCACCGAATACTAATCGTCGATGACGAGACCGATATCTTAGAGTTTGTGAGCTATAATCTCCAGCGCGAGGGCTATGAAGTCTATACTGCTACAAATGGCGTTGAGGCTCTTCAACTCGCAAAGCAACATAGTCCGCACATCATCCTTTTAGACCGTCTTATGCCGCAGATGGATGGCGTTACGGCTTGTCGTCTATTGCGTCAGGAACCAGCTCTCTCCAATGCAATGATTGTCTTTCTCTCGGCTTTGGGCGAGGAGGAGCAGCAGGTCGAGGGTTATGATGCAGGTGCCGACGACTACATCACCAAGCCTATTCGTATGAAGGCTCTGATGAGTCGTATAGCAGCAATTTCTAAGCGTATTCAGCTCATCGACGAACCATCCTTCTCTGTTGATTTCGAGCAACATTCGGTGGTAGTCAATGGCGAGCATATAGTCTTGCCGCGCAAAGAGTTTGACCTTTTGTCCCTCCTCTATTCCAAGCCCGGCAAACTCTTTACCCGCGAAGAAATTTACTCCAAAGTGTGGGGTAGCGAGGTTGTTGTTGGCGACCGCACCATTGATGTTCACGTTCGCAAACTTCGCTCAAAAATAGGTGACGAAAAAATTATAACTGTTAAGGGAATAGGATATAAATTCCTCTAATTTTTCGATTTTATAGGGAAGATTTTGCACCTTGCTTGTTCTCGCAAATGGGAAATATTTCTAATATGTCCCATCTGCTCGACACTGCGCAACGCACAAAATCTGCACCTCTAAAATCAAAAAATATTTTTCGCTTGTATGCGGTAAATTCTGCGCTGCTTTGCTCACCACGAATGGGAAATATTTCTGATATGTCCCATCTGCTCGACACTGCGCAACGCACAAAATCTGCACCTCTAAAATCAAAAAAAATACTCAAGCTGCCGACCGTTGATTTGTTGCCATTCGCTGCTTGAGTTTGTGATTAAGGAGATTAGGGAGTTTAGGGAATTTAGAGTTTAAGCAACATTTAATTCCACTAAACTCCCTAAACTCCCTAAATTCCCTAAATTCCCTAAACTCCCTAATCTCTTTAACCCCACTAACCCCACTAACCCCACTAACCTCCCTGTTTTTACCTCCTCCTTAGTGTAATGGATTGCGCTCCTATGGCATAAGCCCGGCGACTTGTCTGGGCGGTGCTTTGCTTAATCCCTCTAAAAATAGTCTAAATTGGAAATTTAACCACTTTTTTCTTCCAACTTCGTCAAATTTTTCGTATCTTTGTATGATTTGATATCGTGCAGACTGAGAAATATTTATAAAATAATTTAATATACTAACAATCAAACATTTATGGTAATTCTTGTATTAAACTGCGGAAGCTCCTCTATTAAGTATCAGGTGATAGATATGGAGCAGGAGAAGAGCGCATTGCTCGCAAAGGGTCTTGTTGATCGTATTGGTCTGCCCGAGGGTGAACTCACTCATAAGCCTGTTGGCAAGGACAAGTACGAGGTGCAGTGTCCTATTCCCAACCACACAACCGGTATTTCGATGGTGATGGACGCACTGACAAATCCCGTTCATGGCGTTATCTCTTCGCTCGACGAGGTAAAGGCTGTTGGTCATCGTGTGGCTCATGGTGGCGAGTACTTCCCCGAGAGCTGCGTTGTAACCGATGATGTAAAGGCTAAGATTCAGGAGCTTTGTGTTATTGCTCCTCTGCACAACCCCGCAAGCCTTCAGGGTATCGAGGCTATTGATACCGTACTTCCCGGTGTTAAGCAGGTAGCGGTGTTCGATACTTCGTTCCACCAGACTATTCCTGCAATCAACTATATGTACGCTCTTCCCTATGAGTACTATGAGAAGTACCGCGTGCGTAAGTATGGTTTCCACGGCACGAGCCACAAGTACGTAGCGCGTCGTGGTGCTGAACTTGCAGGTTTGGACTATAACAACTCGAAGATTATTACCTGCCACGTAGGTAACGGTGGTTCGATTACTGCTGTGCTGAATGGTAAGTCGTACGATACCTCTATGGGCTTCTCGCCTCTGGATGGTCTTGCAATGGGTACCCGTTGCGGTTCGGTTGATGCAAGTGCCATCACCTACATCGGCGAGAAGGAGGGTATGACTCTCAAGGAACTTGATACGATGATGAACAAGAAGTCGGGTGTACTTGGTCTTACAGGCATCTCGAGCGATATGCGTGATATTGATGCAGCTTACGATGCAGGCAACGAGCGCGCAATCCTTGCACGCGACCTCTACTACAACCGCATCAAGAAGTTCGTGGGTTCGTATGCTGCCCAGATGGGTGGTGTTGACCTGATTATCTTCACCGGTGGTGTGGGCGAGAATGCTAAGGAGCTTCGTGAGCAGGTATGCCAAGGTCTTGAGTTTATGGGCGTTGAGTTTGCTGCTGAGGAGAACAATGTTCGTGGCGTAGATAAGATTCTCTCGCGTCCTGCTTCGCGTGTGAAGGTTGCTGTTGTGGCTACCAACGAGGAGCTTGTGATTGCTACCGACACCTTTAACCTTGTGAAATAAAACCTAAAATAACCTAAAATATTATTAAAGCTATGATTAAGCATTTGGATGAAATTGTTGCTGCGGCGGTGGCTCGTGGCAAAAAGAAGATGATTGTTGCTTATGGTCAGGACACTCACTCGATTGGTGCTACCGATATGGCTATCAAAGCCGGTCTTGCAGAGGTTACTCTCGTTGGTGATCCCGAGGAGATTAAAAAATCGTGCGAGGCTGAGGGTGTTGATATGAGCCAGTACACCATCATTCCCGAGTCGGAGGATGTTAAGGCTGTTGAGATTGCAGTTAAGGCTGTTCACAATGGCGAGTATGACGTTCTGATGAAGGGTGTGGTTCCCACCGACAAGTATATGCGTGGTATTTTGAACAAGGAGTGGGGTCTGTTGCCCGCAGGCACTACCCTCAGCCACGTAACAGTATTGGAGGTTCCTGCTTACCACAAGCTGTTGGTAGTGAGTGACGTAGCTGTTCTTCCTCTGCCCACGTTGGACCAGAAGAAGCAGATTGTTAAGTATCTTATCGAGACCGCTAATAACCTCGGTATCGAGACTCCTAAGGTGGCATTCTTGGCTCCCAGCGAGCAGCTTTTGCCCAAGGTTCTCAGCTCGGTAGAGGCTAAGGAGCTTTCGGAACTGGGTCAGGCAGGCGAGCTTGGCAAGGGTCTGTTCCAAGGTCCCTTGGCACTCGACGTAGCCATCGACGAGGAGAGTGTTAAGATTAAGAAGCTCACCGGCCCCGTTGCAGGTGATGCTGACTGTATGCTCTTCCCCAACCTCGAGTCGGGTAACGTATTCTTCAAGGCTTGCTCGAAGTTTGGTGGTGCTGAGCTTGCAGCTATGGTTGCTGGTCCTACCGCTCCCTGTGTCCTCACCTCGCGTGGCGACTCGACCAAGACTAAGCTCTACTCGATTGCTCTGGCTTGTTTGTCGGCAAAATAGTATAAATCAGAGTTTGAAGGTGGGTGGGCTGATGCCTGCCCACATTTCTACGCTCTGTGCTTAGAAGTCGTTTGAAATTTATCCGCTTTATTCTTTTACGCTCTATACGGCTCTTTTCTCGCGCGATTTTCGTTACATAGGAATCCTTATGCGCCTCAAATCACACGAGAATATAGCCACAAAATAGCTGTAAAACAATTTCGCAAACAAATTCAAACAGCTTCATAAAACTTCAAAAAAAGAAAAACAAACCCTAATACTTTTACAACCTAACTTTTATGGCGTATAAAATTTTAGCAATCAACCCCGGTTCTACCTCCACTAAGGCTGCTCTCTATGAGGATGACAAGGCAATTCTCGAACTTACCCTTCGTCATTCGGTAGAGGATATCGGTCGTTTCGATTCGATTATCGACCAAATGGAGTGGCGTCGTGACCTTATTTTGGATGCTCTCAAGGAGAAGGGATTCAAGGTCGAAGAGCTTTCGGCAGTTATTGGTCGTGGCGGTCTTGTTAAGCCTATCGAGGGTGGTGTTTATGAGGTTAACGATGTGCTGAAGTATGACCTTCGTCACGCGCAGCGTCACCACGCATCGAACCTCGGCGGTCTGATTGCTGACGAGATTGCTCAGGTAGCAGGCGTTAAGGCATATATTGCTGACCCCGTTGTTGTTGATGAGCTTATCCCCGAGGCACGCTTCACGGGTCTGCCCGAGTGCCCTCGCGTATCTATCTTCCACGCTCTGAACCAGAAGGCTACGGCTCGTATCTATGCTAAGGAGATTGGCAAGCGTTACGAGGATTTGAATCTTATCGTTGCTCATATGGGCGGTGGTATTTCGGTCAGCGCACACCGCAAGGGTCGCGTAATCGATACCAACAATGCTCTTACGGGTGATGGTCCTTTCTCGCCCGAGCGCGCAGGTTCGCTGCCCGCTGACGAGCTTATGGAGCTTTGCTTCTCGGGTAAATATAGCAAGTCCGAGCTTACCCGTATGCTTGCAGGTAAGGGAGGTCTTGTAGCTCACCTCGGCACCAGCTCTGTTCAGGAGATTTGTGAGGTTCGCATCGAGAAGGATAACGACGCCCAGGCACGTCAGGTAATGGAGGCTATGTGCTTCGCTATTGCAAAGAATATCGGAGGTATGGCAACCATCCTCTGTGGTAAGGTTGATGCTATCATCCTCACCGGTGGCGTTGCATATAACGACTATGTTAACGTACGTGTTAAGGAGGCTTGTGAGTTCATCGCTCCCGTTCATATCTATCCCGGCGAGAACGAACTTTCTGCTCTCTCTATGAATGCTCTGTTGGTGCTTAAGGGAGAGTTGGAGCCCAAGACCTATATTTAATTTTACGATTTTATAGGCATATTTTCAGTTTGTATGCGGTAAATTCCGCATATTCTTTAGCAAATCCCGAGTGGGACGTACATTAGAGTACTACCCACCCGGGATTCTTATTGCGATAAGTGGAATTTCCCAACCTAAAATTGAAAATTCATCGCTCCTGAATATATCGAAAGGTACTACCTATCGGTAACCATCTTCGTTTAAGAACATATCTGCTCCTCTAAAATCGAAAAATTAGAATGCTTCGTTAATCTGCATTACAAGAGCATTGCAACCCTTACCGAAGCCGTAGTCGAAGCGAATGTTGACTCTCTTCTTGAACTCCCATCTGAATCCTATACCATAGTTGGGCAGTACCTCAGACCAGCTGTACTCGCCAAACGAGGGGAATACGTTACCTGCTCCGCCCCAAACTACACCGCTAATACGTTTCCATATTTTCTGGCGAAGTTCGACCTGAAGGGTTATCAGGTTCACGTCGGTATATCGTCCCTCGTAATAGCCACGCATACGCTCGTTTCCGCCCATACGGGCAAGGAAGGGCCACGGAGTATCTTGACTGTTAAACTCGCCCCTGATTTCGGCGGCTATAAGACCAGTGGGCCATACTTGCTGGTAGGTAGATGCTGCAAACTCGGCTTTCCACAGAGTCTGGTTGCAGTTGCCCATAAAGTCGGGATAAATCATTGCCGAGGCACTCAGATAGATACCCTTCGACGGATTGGGTGCAAAGTCACGGCTGTCGTACTCCAAAATAGCACCCACACCTGCGTAGTTGTATTGGGCGCTTTGTCCGCCTGTCATCTCTATAAGGTCCTCTCTGGTGTAAGAGCCTTTACCTCTGCCCTTGACGTAGTGGAAACCTGCCTGAAAACCTCCGTAGAAGTTGCGTGAGAGGCGATGCAGATAGTCAACATCAATGCGGTAGAAGTTCTCGTAATATTCTATATTCTTGCCGTTTGCTCCATTGTCGTAACCTATGCCCCAATAATCCAAAGGCTTCGACGAGAATTGGAGTTTGTAGTTGAGTCGGTTCTTGTCGTGGTAGAAGATAGTATTGCCTCTGAAACCTATGGTGTAGAAACCGGTGATTGACACAGCACCAAAGAGTGTGACATCGGATGGGCGTGTGAGGGAGTCTGTGCGGTCGCAGCGATAGAGACCTGCTGCCATTACTCCAATGCCGAGTGAGGTCGAGGCGGAGTAGCTGGGACCACCGATAAAGGTCACGTCAAACTTCTTTTCGAAAGTGCGGTCTTGGTTTGCACGCTGGAAATAGCCGTTGATTTTGCTCCAAATACGACGCTGTTTTTTCGCAGTGTCGGCAGGTTCGATGGGCGAGAGTGATGCCTGCTCATCGACGGTTAGTGGGGTGTACTTATAGCTTACCGAGTCCTTGCTGTTGGGTAGGATATGAGTTTGCTCCTGCGCATCAATACTTTTGACCGATAATATGAATGCTGCTATTATAAAAATCCCTTTTAGGTAGTTCATCCGAAAAAGTGTGTGTCTGTTTTGTGTGCCTGCAAAGATACATTTTTTTTAGATAAAACAAAAACAGAGCAATTGCCCTGTTTTGTTTTATAGTGACCGGTGACACTATCTGTATTTATCAACTACGCTGTAAAACTCCTCCTCAGCCTCGGGGGTATATTGTCCTTTGTAGTAATAGACCAACTTACCCTCCTTGGAGATTATAATCATCACGAATTGATTGTCGCAATCGCCCAATCCCCATTTGGTAGCTATCGAGAGGTTTTTGTCAGCCATAATCAAGGCATTGTTCTTCTTGGTTCTTGCGGCAGCGACCTTTCTTACAATGCCATTAGGCAGCCAGCTATCCTTGAGGTTGATTATGCCGAAGCCATAGATGTTCTCTCCTTCAGCACGCTTGCTCGACTCCATATTATCGGTAAACTCCTTATTCTGTCCGCCACTGATGTATGAGTCGGGGTCAACATAGAATATCAGAAGATTCTTTTCGCCCCAATAGGGTAGTATTGCGGGGTCGTTCTTCAGGTCGATAATCTCGAGGTTGTTGACTGCCCTGTGAGGCTGTTTGGCTTGGGCGTTAACTCCCATAATTGAGAGCATAGCTGCAATAGCAAGCAGGGTAAACTTTAGCTTCATCACTTATTATTTTACTTTTTATGGTTGCAAATATAATCCTTTTTTTCTCTCGTCGAATCAATTTATGCGCACACTTTTGTTCTATATATCTTATCTTAGAACGAACGGGCAAAAAATTAAAACAAATACCCTTCTTGGTGGCTTAAAAAGTGAGCTTGATATTGCTATTTTGCCTACTTATGCATATATTTGTCGTATGAAAAAGCGCATACTTTTTGTCTGCCTCGGAAATATATGCCGTTCACCGGCAGCCGATGGCATAATGCAGGATTTGGTTCGTAGAGCCTCTTTGGAGGATAAGATTGAGGTTGACTCGGCAGGTACATATTCCGGGCATAGAGGCGAACTGCCTGATGCTCGTATGAGACGTGCAGCCTCCTTGAGGGGTTACAATCTGACCCATCGTTCGCGTACGGTGCAGCAGGAGGATTTCGAGGAGTTTGACTACATAGTGGCGATGGACGATAACAACTATGAGAATCTGCATCGTTTGGCTCCCTCGCGCGAGGCTGCCAATCGCATCTGTCGTATGGTGGAGTTCACTCGTCATCGTTTCCCTGATTGGCACTATGTTCCCGACCCCTACTACGAAGGACGAGAAGGCTTCGAGTTGGTGCTTGATCTTCTGGAGGAGGGGTGCGCCCGTCTGCTCGAGAAGGTGACAGATGAGTTGAAACTCTACTCTTCTCTTTATGGTCGCAACTCTTAGAATCACAACCCTTGCAATTGTTGCAAGGGTTTTTTGATTTGAATTGCCCGACAATATATCTTATGGTCAGAGAGACTGCTACCATAACCAATACTATAACTACTGCCAATTGCCAATCCATACTACATAAAAAGTCCCATCAGATGATATGTGGCGTATGAAACTATCCACGCCAAAAGAGTGTTGTAGATTACCGATACTGTTGCCCATCGCCAACCAATCTCTCTGCCGATGGCAACTATGGTGGCTATGCAGGGGAAGTAGATTAGTATGAAAACCAAGAATGCCATGGCTGATGCCGGAGTGAAGTCGCCACTAAGGCGCAGTCGCTCGGGCAGATTGTGGTCCGTGTCGGCATTTACCTCCTCGCCAAAATGGTGGTTGTCTGCCACATCCTTATCGGGATAGAGTACTCCTATGGTGCTGACAACAATCTCCTTGGCAGCTACACCCGACAAGAGGGCTACCGACGACTTCCAATTAAGCCCCAGAGGCTGAACTATCGGCTCACTCAGCTTACCTATTTGACCCAAGTAGGAATTTTCGTAATGTTCGGCCTTTGTCTCAGTCTGATTTTTGGATGTGGGGTAGTAGCTCAGAGCCCAGATAAGAATCGAAGCCACGAGAATCATGCCTCCCATCTTTTTCAGGTATTGCGCACACTTCTCCCACATGTGTATAAGTGTTGATTTCAGGGTCGGTATTCTGTATGGGGGAAGCTCCATCACAAAGGGAGTTTCATCGACCTTGAAGATGAATTGACGCATTATGCAGCGCGAGGTGAATAGCGCGAGCAACATACCTAACACATAGAGCGAGAGCATCACCAATCCGGCGTGTGAGGGGAAGAACGTGGCTGCCAGCAGAATGTAGATTGGCAGGCGCGCACTGCACGACATAAAGGGGATAATCATTACGGTAATCAGGCGGCTCGAAAAACTCTCGATGGTGCGCGTAGCCATTACTGCCGGCACATTACAGCCAAAACCCATAACCAACGGAATGAACGACTTGCCGTGCAGACCCATACGGTGCATGAGTTTGTCCATTATAAATGCGGCACGAGCCAAGTAACCCGAATCTTCCATAAACGAGATGAACAGGTAGAGGATGATGATGTTGGGCAGGAAGATTATTACACTGCCCACACCTCCGATAATGCCATCGATAACCAAATCCTTGAGTACTCCAGAAGGCATTACGCGCTCGATTATCGATGAAAGCCAACCCACTCCCGAGTCAATCCACTCCTGAGGATAGCCACCCAGCATAAAGGTACAGTAGAACATCAGCCACATCAGCAGCAGAAATATAGGGAAGCCCCATATTCGGTGTGTGACCAATGTGTCGATGCTGTTGCTGAGCTTCGATTGGGTCTCCTTGCCTTGGGTGTAGGTCTCCTTCAGCGCACCCGATATGAAACCATACTTGCGGTTGGTGATTGCAGTTTCAACATCCTCGCTTAGCGACTGTTCTATTCTCTTCGACTCACTCTCGGCAAGGCGAATCCACTCCTCGAAGTGTTGACACGTCTTAAGTTGTTTGATGGCATACTCATCGCCTTCGAGTAGCTTCATCGCAAAGTAGCGAGGTGGGAATTGACGCGGTAGCTCGTCGATGTTGCTTTTAAGCAGCGACGAGACACGCTTGATTGACAACTCGACATCTTGGTCTTGGTTGATGTGGATGTGCCTAACGCGCGTATCCTGATTCTCATATACGGCAATCACCGTGTCGAGCAGTTGGTCGAGCCCTCGACCACTCTTAGCCACCACAGGCACCATCGGTACACCCATCATCGCACCCAGAGTCTCATAGTCGAGTTTAGCTCCACTATGCTCCAACTCGTCGTACATATTCAGTGCCGCGACCATTCGCTGGTTGATGTCGATAAGCTCGGTTGTCAGGTAGAGATTACGCTCGATATTTGAGGCTACGATTGAGTTGATTATCACATCGGGCGTCTTGTTGAAGAGGTGTTCACGCACATATACCTCCTCGGGCGAGTATGCAGCCAAGGCATAGGTACCGGGCAGGTCGGTAATCTCGAAGTGGTAGCCACGGTATTTGCAATAGCCCACCTTGGCATCGACGGTTACTCCGCTGTAATTACCCACATGTTCCCTGCTTCCCGATATGGCATTGAAGAGCGATGTTTTGCCACTGTTGGGGTTTCCAATCAGCGCGACGTGGATATGCTTTTCGGATTGGCGAACAACCTCGTCGATGCTTTCACATTCGGTGATGCCTTCGGCTTGGTCGCCCTTGAGCAGTTCCTTAGCCTCTTCGGGGGTCATAACCTCCACCAACTTAGCCTCGGTGCGTCTGAGCGATACATTATAGCCCATAATGCGGTACTCGATGGGGTCTTTAAGCGGGGCATTGAGCAAAACTTCGACTCTCTGACCACGCACAAAACCCATCTCGAGGATACGACGGCGGAAGCCTCCGTGTCCCATAACCTTAACTATAACAGCACTTTCGCCACTTTTCAGCTCGCTTAATCGCATATACAATCGCTTTTTCGGGGACAAAAGTACACAAAAAAATCGTAACCCCGATACCTAAATGTAGGTATATAAGACTACCAGCCACCGCCCAAAGCCTTTATAAGGTCGATGTGTGATTGCAACCACTGCTCTTTAAGCTCTACGAGTTGCAACTCTGATTCGTAGTAACTGCGTCGTGCGTCTATCACATCCCGATATGGCGAAAGCCCACTCTCATACAAGGCTTCAGTCTTGCGTGCCACAATCTCGTTTGTTGCGACAAGTTGGCGAGTCTTTTCTACCTGCTCGCGATAGGTGGTGATGGCAACCAATGATTTCTCAACCTCGCCTATTGCCTCCAGAAAGTTTTGCTTATAGTTGAATATGGACTCAAAGTAAAGCTCCTTGGCAGCCCTCTCCTGCCCCTTGAGTTTGCCAAATGTGACAAGTGGCGCACTCAGCGAGGCGGCTGCACTCCAAAACCAAGGCGAGGATTCGACCGATGCTCCCTTTATCAACTCTGCGACAACTCCGCCACTTGCTGTAAGGGAGATTACCGGAAGACGGGCAGCTCGCGCAAGACCTACCTGAGCCGCTGCCTGCTCCATGGCGTAGAGCGACTGCATCATATCGGGGCGACGCTCCAGAAGACTCGATGGTAATCCTGCCGGAATATGCTCCGGAATGGTGATGTTGTCGATTCCGTCGCTCCAATCTGTAAAGGGTGTATGCGAGGGGACATCTCCCAGAAGTATTTGCAACGAGAGAAGAGCCTGCTCCACATCACGCTCAGCCGAGGCTCTGTCGGCTTGGGCTGTGAGCAGTAGCGAGCGAGCGCGGTCAAGGTCAACGGCAGTTGACATTCCGTATCTGACCATCGAGTCGATGAGTGCTGCCGATTCGGCTCTGAGCAGTGTGGTGCGTGTGGCAATTCGCAGTTGGTCGATGCTCGAAAGTAACGAAAAGTAGGTTGATGCCACCTCGCTGGTGAGCGAGAGTACCACACCGCGAAATGCCCACTCCTCGCTAAGCAGCTCGGCAAGTGCAGCCTGCTTGGTGTAGCGAATAGTGCCGAAGAGCGATATTTCCCAGCTCAGTGAGGGCGAGAGAGAATATTGCTGCTCGATGCCTTCAGAAGAGTAGTAGGAGCCATTGGCATTAGCCCCTGCGCTGAGCGAAGGCAGTGTCGATGCAACCTTTGCTCGGCGTGTGTGACGTGCAGCCTCGACCCTTGCGGCAGCAGCTGCCAGATTGCGATTGTTCTCTATGGCTCGCATTTGCAGAGCGTTGAGTGTAGAGTCCGAGAATCTGAGCCACCATGCTATGTTGTGTGGTAGCGAGTCGGTCGATTCGCCCTCGGTCATTATGTAGCGTTCGGGGATGTTTACATTCGGCGCGGGCAGTTTCACACATCCCGTCAAGAACGATACCCCCACCGCTATAAACATCACCTTAGCCACCTTGCCCATCTCTGCCCAGATTCGCTCTCTGCGTCGTTCGAACCCGAAAAACTTGGCTGTCAGGTAGTAGAGCGAGGGGTAGATGAATATTCCGATAAGGGTGGCAACTATCATACCTCCCACAAGTGCCATACCCATAATATGGCGGGCTGTGGAATAGACTCCCGAGGCAAAGATTAGTGGCATAACTCCCAAAATAAAGGCAAAGGCTGTCATCAGGATAGGTCTTATGCGCAACCTTGCAGCACCTCTCGCAGCGTCGAAAAGCGGTAGCCCCTGCTCGAAGAAGATATTATCGGCATATTCGGCTACGAGTATGGCATTCTTTGCCGACAAACCAATCAGCATAACTAAGGATATCTGCATATAAATATCGTTAACATATTCGGGAATAAACAGGTGGGCAAGCCACACAAAGAGCAAAGCTCCACCAACAGCCAACGGAACACTCAGAATTATAGCAAGCGGCAGCCCCCACGAATTGTAGAGTGCGGCAAGAGTCAGAAAGACAAATACAAGAGCCAAGAGATAGACCCATCCCTCTGCCTTCGAAGATTGACTCTGCTGATAGGATATGCCACTCCACTCAAAGCCTATGCCGTCGGGCAGATTATTCTCTGCCGACTGCTCGATAAGCTCCATGACTTGACCAGTCGAGCTGCCTTTGGCGGGTGTAATGTTGAGCGAGATTGAGCGATAGAGGTTAAATCGTGTGACAAACGATGCCCCCACCGTGTCGCGCACCGAGACAATCTCCGATAGGGGGACCATCTCTCCGCCTCGGCTCGAGATGTAGTACTCCTCGAGTGAGGACTCCGACGAGCGATAGTCGGCAGCTGCCTGCATATAGCTCTTGTAGAGTTCGCCCCAACGACTGAAATTGCTGAGGTATTCACCGCCCAGAAGAGTAGTAATCTCGTTGTATAACTCTCCCAAGTCGATACCCATCATCAAGGCACGCTCCTTGTCGATTGAAAGTGCCCGATGGGGAATACCTCCATTGTATTGAGTTGAAACTGAGGCTATTTGAGGAATATCCCTCAACTTGTCCATCCACTCAAAACACTCCTTTTGCAGATAGTTGCCCCCTTCGCCCGCAAGGTCCTGCACCTCGAGCGATATGCCCGAACTGACACCCAAACCCGGAATCGAGGGCGGTATAAAGGCGTAGCATTCAGCCTCCGCAACCTCGATAAATAGTTGCTCGTTGAGTCTCTGACTCAGCTCCATGGCCGTAATGTTACGTTGGTCAAAATCTTTCAGCGAGATAAACATCACACCACTCGATGATGAGGCTACGCCCGCCATCATGTTGAATCCCGAAGAGTATGCCACCTGCTCCACAGCCTCGTTTCGAGTGACAATCTCTTCGATACGGGCCATAACCTGCTCGGTACGTTGGAGCGATGCGGCTTCGGGCAGCTCGACCATAAGCGTCACGTAGCCTTGGTCTTCCTCGGGCAGAAATCCCGAAGGGAGCAACTTCCACAAAGCTACGATAGCACATATCGAAACACCCACTATGAGCAGGGTGCCACTACTACGCCTAAGGAGCCGTTGCACCCCCTTGTCGTAGCTCTCCATCTGTCGGTCGAACCAACGATTGAAACGAAAGAAAAAGCCTTTCTCGGCAGGTGTGTGTCGCCTTAGAATCATAGCCGACAGAGCAGGCGAGAGTGTTAGTGCGTTGATGGCGGAGAGGGTTACCGATACGGCTATGGTTATGGAGAACTGCTGAAACAAAAGACCTGTAATTCCGCCCGTAAACGATACGGGAATAAATACTGCCAACAGTACTATGGTGGTGGCAATAATGGGCGAGGAGACGCTTCGCATAGCCTCTAACGTGGCATCTTTGGGCGATAAGCCCGCCTCGAGTTTTAGCTGTACTGCCTCCACAACAACTATGGCATCATCTACCACAAGACCGATAGCCAAGACCATACCCAGCAGTGATATGATATTTATCGAGAACCCCAATAGCGGGAAGAGGGCAAATGCTCCGACAAGCGATACGGGGATAGCTATCAAGGGTATGAGCGTGGCTCGCCAATCCTGCAAGAAGAGGTAGATGATGGCAATCACAAGTATCAGCGCGATAATCAGTGTGATGATGATATCTTCGATTCCTGCCCTAATCGAACTCGTAGCATCGACAATCTTATGATACTGCATACCATCGTAGAACTTCTCTGAGAGCTGCTCCATCTTTTGCCTGACCATCTCTCCAACCTCGACAGCATTGCTGCCCGGTTGCTGATAGATGACTATGAGTGCCGAAGCACTATCTTCATACTTCGAACTTGAGCCATAGCTCTCGGTTCCGAGTTCGATTTTTGCCACATCACTCAGCCGCAGCACACCACCATCCTCCTCTGTGCGCAATACAATGTCGCTAAACTCCTGCTCGGTGGAGATGGCAGGGGGCATCTTGACCGTATAGGTAAAGGGGGTGTTCAGTTCCGAGGGGTCGGCACCAAACTTGCCGGCAGGATAGATTCCGCTCTGCGACTCTATGGCGCGAGCAATCTCTTCTACACCTATATTATAATAACTCAGTCGTTCGGGGTAGAGCCATATCCGCATAGCATATTTCGCAGCTCCCATGATAGATACCTTGCCCACACCATTGATTTTCAGCAGCTCATCCTCGATATGCATATAGGCATAATTCGACAGAAACTTATCGTCATAACGCTCATCACCACTAAGTGCATATACCATCAGAAATCCCGTCTGACTCTTCTGGGTCGTGAGCCCCTGCTGCGCTACACTCTCGGGGAGTGATGGTGTGGCTTGGGCAACCCTGTTTTGGGTGAAAATAGCATCCATATCTGGGTCAGAGCCTATGGCAAAGGTCACTTGCAGATTCATGGAACCATCATCTGCCGAGGTGGATTGCATATAGAGCATATCGCTCACTCCCATCACCTGTTGACCTATGGGTGTAGCTACTGCCTGATCGACACTCTGAGCATCAGCTCCCGGATAGGCGGCAGCAACCTGCACCACGGGAGGAGTTATGTCGGGATATTGCTCGATAGAGAGATTAAGGATCGCAACCACCCCGACCAGAAGTAGTGCAATCGAGAGTGTTATTGCCAATATTGGGCGCGTGATAAATAGGCGTATCATAGGCTAATAGATTATCTTTTGTGAATTTTTTACCTTCTGCAAACCTGTGGTCAGCACTCTCTCTCCTGCCATCAATCCCGAGTCGATAATACACCTTTCACCCTCGATTCTCTCGCTTCTTACAGCTCGGTATTCGACAGTACTGTCTGCTCCGACAACCCAAACCGACTCTATTCCCTGTCGTTGTGAGAGAGCTATGGCAGGTATCGTAACAACACTCCTCGCACTTCCCAGCAAGGCACTCACCTTGGCGTACTGCCCACTTTTGAGTCGATAGTCGGGGTTGGCGAACTTAACCACAAAGGTAATGCTCCCTTCTGCCGAGGCTATATCCTTGAGAGTGTAGTCGTAAGCACCCTCCAATGGATACTCCTCGCCATCGCTTAGCTGCATCTTTATCGAGCGTATAAAGGCACTGTTGTCATAACTTTTGTTGTCGGATTTGGTGAGTCTGAGATATTCCACGACAGGCAGATTCAACTCGAAGGTCATTGTGTCGATGTTTGATATTGTGGTCAAAACCTCGTATTGGCTGCCCGGACCCACATAGTCGCCCTCGGTGGCTACGGAGGCCGCTGCCACACCGTCGATGGGAGAGTATATGCGCGAATATCCCACCTGAAGTTTGGCACTCGAGAGCGACTGCTCCAACGAGCTGACCTTAGCCTTAGCAGCCTCATATTGTGCCGCATAGCTATCGAGCTGGCTCTGGCTTATGGCTTCGATTTTGGCAAGTGGTACGGCACGTCGGTAGTTGTTCTGAGCCTCGATAAGGTCGGCACGTGCTGCTTGAAGTTCGGCAGCTGTCGATAGCTGCGAATTTATAAGTTCGCGACTGTCGATTGTAAAGAGCAGTTGCCCCTTTTTGACGGGCATACCGTCGCTGTAATTCTTCTTCAGCAAGTAGCCATTTACTCGCGGTTGTATAACAGCAGAGTATTTCCCTTTCAAGGGCGCTGTGAATGTTCTTTTTGTCAACAACTCCTCGCTCTGGGCAATTGCAGTTTCAACCCTTAACTCAACCATTGCCGTTGTAGTCTTTTCAGTTGATTTACAGCTACTCGTAAAAATTGCGAGTAGGAAGATGAGATTTTTTATATGCCTGCACATAGTATAAGATTTATCTACACATGAAGGCAAAAAATATACCCATCAAATCCCCTTTAGCATAATTTTTAGGAAAAAACGTAAAAAAAATCTATTTGCCTATTGGATTTCTATTTTTTATTCATACCTTTGTGCAAACGTTAAACCAAATAATCAAATAAAAATGAAAGAGTTAGTAGCAAAAATTCAGGCTGAGTACGAGAACTTCGCAGTTAACGCTCAGGCTCAGGCAGAGAAAAATAACAAGGCAGCAGGCACTCGTGCTCGTAAGTCGGCTCTCGAGCTTTCGAAGCTTATGAAGGAGTTCCGTAAGGTTTCGGTTGAGGCTGCGAAGTAATTTTTTCACTTCTCTGATATAAGGATGTGCATTGCGCATCCTTTTTTTTATCTCACAATAAAGAAACTTTCTAACAAAGTGATTCTAAAGTTAAGTTCCTTTTGGTTGCTTCACCATAGCATAGTGAGTAAAATCCCTCTTGTTATACAACTTCTGATAAAAAAGAGGACCTGTCTAAAAACTTATTAGACAGGTCCTTTGCTATGAGATGTGCGGAAATTACCGCATACGAATCAAAAAAATGTTTACCAAGCGAAGAGAGGATACTCTGCCATCATCGCATTCACATCCTTACGAACTGCTGCGATATTCTCCTCGTTCTCGGGATCGCTAAGTACGCGGTCGATAAGCTCAACAATGTAGTCCATCTTATCCTCCTTGACACCGCGGGTGGTGATAGCGGGAGTACCGAATCTCAGACCCGAAGTCTGGAAGGGCGAGCGCGAATCGAATGGAACCATATTCTTGTTGGTGGTGATGTCGGCAGCTACCAGACACTTCTCAGCCAACTTACCGGTCAGCTCGGGGAACTTGGTGCGAAGGTCGATAAGCATAAGGTGGTTGTCGGTACCGTCAGATACTACCTTGTAGCCACGCTTTGCAAATGCCTCTGCCATAGCTGAAGCATTCTTCTGCACCTGCTTCTGATACTCCTTGTAGGAGGGGTCAAGAGCCTCGCCGAAAGCGACAGCCTTAGCTGCGATTACGTGCTCCAGAGGACCACCCTGAATACCGGGGAATACTGCCGAGTTGAGGATAGCCGACATCTTCTTAACAACACCCTTAGGAGTGGTCAGACCCCAAGGATTGTCGAAGTCCTTACCCATAAGGATAATACCGCCACGAGGACCGCGAAGAGTCTTGTGGGTAGTCGAAGTTACGAAGTGAGCGTACTTAACGGGGTTCTCCAACAGACCTGCTGCAATAAGACCTGCGGTGTGAGCCATATCGATAAGCAAGAGTGCGCCAACCTTGTCGGCAATCTCGCGCATACGCTTGTAGTCCCACTCACGCGAGTAAGCCGATGCACCACCCACGATGAGCTTGGGCTTGTGTTCCAGAGCCTTACGCTCCATATCGTCGTAGTCAACACGACCGGTCTCCTCGTTGAGCTGATAGCCGATAGCCTTGTAATACTTACCCGACATATTAACGGGCGAACCGTGCGAGAGGTGACCGCCGTGAGCAAGGTCAAGACCCATAAAGGTATCGCCGGGCTGCATTACGGCGAAGAATACCGCCATATTTGCCTGCGCGCCCGAGTGAGGCTGAACGTTAGCATACTCTGCGCCATAAAGCTCGCAGATACGAGCAATAGCAAGGTTCTCAACCTCGTCAACAACCTGACAACCGCCATAGTAACGAGCAGCGGGGTAGCCCTCGGCATACTTGTTGGTAAGCACCGAACCCATAGCCTCCATTACTTGGTCGCTAACGAAGTTCTCTGATGCGATAAGCTCGATTCCGCCCATCTGGCGTTTGCGCTCCTGACCGATAAGATCAAAAATCTGTGAATCTCTTTTCATATTAAAGTTTATGGTTTTAGGTTTGATTTAGCCTACTAATTTCTGCTTACATCTTTTTAACCTAACAAAGTTATAAAATAATTCTCGAAATAACAACTCTTCAACTCAGATTTATTTTTATCCTCGCCGCGATTCTTTATTGGAATTGACGACCTGATTCGGCTGTATAGTGGAATTGTTAGGGCAAATAGTGGAAGTTTGCGAAAAAATTATTACCTTTGCAAAGATATTCAAGAATTTGATATTTAACAGAGAGTTAACAATAATTAAAATCTCAAACTATGAAACTTTTGGAAGGAAAGGTTGCCGTTGTAACGGGTGCTGCTCGTGGTATCGGCAAGGCTATTGCTCTGAAGTATGCTGAGCAGGGTTGTAATGTGGCATTCACCGATTTGGTAATCGACGAGAATGGTAAGGCTACCGAAGCTGAGCTTCAGGCTATGGGCGTTAATGCTAAGGGTTATGCTTCTAACGCCGCTGACTTCACTCAGACTCACGAGGTTATCGACCAGATTATGAAGGATTTTGGTCGTATCGATATTCTGGTTAACAACGCAGGTATCACCAAGGATGGTCTGATGATGCGTATGTCGGAGGCTCAGTGGGATGCCGTGTTGACCGTAAACCTCA
>CAZFQU010000002.1:0-66483 GCA_964521245.1 uncultured Alistipes sp.
TAGGCTCAAACAAAAAAAGACCTGCCTAACATTTTTTAATTGTTAGACAGGCTCTACTTTGTCGGGGAGACTGGATTCGAACCAGCGACCTCCAACTCCCGAAGCTGGCGCGCTAACCGGACTGCGCTACACCCCGAACTCATATCTCTCCCTCAATTGTCGGGGTAGCGGGATTCGAACCCACGACCCCCTGCTCCCAAAGCAGGTGCGCTAACCGGACTGCGCTACACCCCGTCTAATTTCGGTTCGCAAAGATAATTTGTTTTTTTCTTTATAACAAATTTTAATTCAAAAAAAATATACTCAAAGATTTTTATTTCAATCTGTCATAATGACAAAAAGCAAGACGCCCTTCATCATCTCTTAAGTGCATTCCACCACCTTGACAATAGGTGAACATCGAGCAGTCGGCACACTGATCTTTGCGCGCCCACTCCCTGTCGCGGAATGGTTGGAATCTATTCTGCCACACATCCCAGAAACTATCTTTGTAGATATTTCCTTGATGGTAGTTTGCTCTGATAGAGGTGCATCCCGAAATCGAGCCATCGACACGTATCGATGCCACGGCAACTCCTGCGGCACACTGATAGAAATCGTCACGAACCTCAGCCTCATACTTACCCAAGAAACCTTCGCACGAGTAACTAAGGTCGATTTTCCCCTCCTTGCGTGTACGCTTGATGAACTCCATAAGCTCTACAAACTCCTTGTCGGTCACCTGCAACGACTTGTCGTACTTGGCTCTGCCCGATGGGAATATAGTCGCTATTCTCCAATGAGTTACACCCTCTTTTATCAAGAGTTGCTTGAACTCCTCGAGACATGGCATCAGAGGTGAAGTCACACAGGTAATGATATCGTAGGTCAGAGAAGGATGAGCAATGATGCGTCTGATTGCCGCTAATGCTTTGTCGTAGCTCCGGGGATTCTGGCGTATATAGTTGTGAGTCTCCGGAAAACCATCGAAGCTGACCGAGATGGAGCGAAGCCCCGCGTCAATGAGCGACTCTAAACGCTCTTCGGTCAGAGCCATACCATTGGTCACCATACCCCACATGTAACCGCGTTTGGTCACTTCTCGACCTGCCTCTTCAAGGTCTTGACGCAGTAACACCTCGCCTCCCGAGAAGATTATAAGCACATCCTTGGGGTTCACATTAGGGGTAACCTCAGTGTCAAGGACCCTGAGGAAATCCTCGAGTGGCATATCGGGCAACTCGGGTGCCACACGACAATCGCTGCCACAATGCCTACACGACAAATTACAACGAAGCGTACACTCCCAGAAGAGTGTACGCAACTTGTGTTGGGCTACCAAGTCTTTATATAGGTTAGAAAAGAGCTTGAGTCCAACTGTTTTGCGAAGACCGGGACGTCGCATATCTGCTACTCTGCCTTCTGCTCGGTCTGAATCTCGTTACCCTGTGGAGCCTTCATCTCCTCTTGAGGAGGACGTACACCATACAGAACGCGGATTGCGGGGCTTTGGGTATTAACCTCAGTCTCAGGCGCAGGATTCTGCTCGGTTTGAGTATTCTTTACTGTCGAGCAGGCGGTCGAGAAACCTAACAGAGCCAAAACGGCAAAAGTGATTTTCTTACTCATAACATTATAGTTTTGGACAAAGATAGTAAATTTTATCTAATCTGCAAAAATATGCCCGCAATTTAGCTCCCTATTTTCTTCGCTCCCAACCTCCAATCCCTCTATCGACAAATTGCTCTCGGAAAAATTTCATCACCAATAACACATTATACATAACGAAACCTTTACAAACGACAAATAGCACAAAAAAATGCGCAAATAGTTGCATAATATAATTTATTTTACTTACTTTGCATCGACATAAATAACACAAACTTTTATAACTAATCTATTACCACAATGACCGGAAAAGTAAAATGGTTCGACAGTAAGAAGGGTTACGGATTCATCATTGGCGAGAATGACAAAGAGATTTTCGTACACTTTACTGCCATTTTGAGCGAGGGCTTCAGAACTCTTAGCGAGCATCAGACTGTTGAGTACGAAATTCAGGATGTTGATCGTGGCCAGCAGGCTGTGAATGTAAGAGTTATTAAGGAGAACAAGGCTCAGGTTGCAGCTGAGTAACGCTATACAAAGAGTTACAGCGCGGCGAGTACCTAATCAAAAAATTAGATGCTCGCTTTTTTTACGCTATTTACCACAAAAGACTTTGTTATATAGCAAAAAATCACTATCTTGCGCTCGTTAATAAAGGAAAGGATACACAAAAACCTATATTTAATAAATTAACAACTATTTTTATGAAGTACTTTTACAAATTTTTCCTTCCGCTAATCATTACTTTCTTTAGCGCAGGACTGATCGGTTGCTCGAGCGACAACACTGAAACGCCCGTTAATCCCGAGGAGGAGTTTTCGAAACTCGCTCCTATGGCTGAGATTGTCTCGATTGACGCACAGCAGGTAGCTGCAACCGTTACTATCAAGACTCTTAACTGTCTTGATGTTGCTTATGACATCGTCAACGATGCTCAGACTGCACCTTCGGCACAGTTGGTTTATGCCAGCGGTACCAACTACGCTATCAGTGGCGAGCGCGACAGCGAGGGTTACATCACCAGCACCTTCGAGATTAACCGTATTCTTGCTCCCGCTACCGACTACCAGATTGCATTCGTTTTCAAGACCAATCGCAACAACTTTGTGGTTAACGCTGATGTGGATATTATGACCAATAACTTCACCACCAAAGAGATGGGTGAATTAGAGCCCGGTCTTACTATCCTCAAGACCACCCCTTATGGTTGGGTTGCTCACTTCGAGATGCCCGAGCTTGGCGAGGGTCCTCAGCGCGACTACAAGGATAATATCGTGACCGACGAGAATGGCGAACCCATTATGCTTGGCAATGCTCTGCGTTGGTCCAACTCCAACATCTTCACCTTTAATATTAAGACTATCGGTGCCGGCAACTGCGATGCATTTGCAATGACTCTGCACGACGATTACTATCCCGACAACCGTCTCTTCGAGTCCACCACCTTTGCTATCGGTAGCGAGGAGTTGATGGGTAAGAACGATTCGGACTTTAAGTATCTGGATATTGAGGCTATCCTCCCCGGCGAGCCTCATTACTTCCTCACCGGTGAGTTCCAGCACGGTAACAGCCCCTACTTCTCCTACGGTGACGGTACGGTGGGTTGGCGTCTGCCTCTCTTCGACAACGCCTCGTTCGTAAGAGATACTCAGGGCTCGCTGCCTTATGGTACCGAGTACAACACTCAGGGGGAGTATTGGTCGGGCTTCTACTCGCGCGATATCTACACCACTACCGCTCCCGAGAAGATCGAGCAGAAGTGTAAGGTTGAGATTACCAATGCTCGTCCTAACGATGCTACCGTAACCATCACTCCCGAGGAGGGTGTTGTTGCTTATGCGTTCATGGTATTGGACCACAGCACATACCAGCAGTACACCAGCGTTCTGATGGATCCCGCTAACTGGCAGTGGTTCCTCACCTCGTACGCCGGTCTTTACGAGGGCGCTCTAACTGTAACTCAGCCCGTAGCTACCCGCTTCAACCTCTTGAACGACATTTTCTATGAGTGCAACCCCGGTATCCTTTACCACGTGCTTATTACCTCGATGGGTAACGAGATGCTCACCAAGCAGAGCTTTATGGACTTCACCTTCACTCTGCCCGACCGCACCAAGCCCGCGCCTGAGGTTGTTGTAACTCCTCTGCCCGACGAGTGTACTGACGATACCATCTACTTCAACATCAAGGCTCCCAACAAGGATGCTTACGAGGTTAAATATCTTGTTGGCTACCGCCAGCAGTTCGAGAGCTACCTCTCGCAGTACTCCTACTCGTATCTTGTTGACTACTATGGTGCTACTCTGCCCTCGCAGTACGTAGAGCAGATTAACTCCGACGAGGGCTTCCTCTTCCAGACTTCGTCGAAGCCCAACTCCGACACTGTCCTCGCCGTAATCGTTTCTAATGACGAGGGTCTGTCGAACAATCCCGACGCTCCCGGTTCGCAGGCAGTAGCTCAGGTTCGCTCGAAACCGCTACCTGCTGAGCCTCGTGTTGAGTCTGAGTACTTCGAGGCACTCCAAGGTCAGTGGACCGCTTCGGCTCAGGTTCTGATTTCGGTTTACGATGAGGAGGCTGGTGCTGCTAAGTGGGTTAAGTTGGATGAGCCCGTAAGTTGCGATGTTGAGATTTTCGACGAGATTACCTATCCCGATCCTATGCCCGATAGTGTATATGACCTCTATCCTCCCTCACAGAAGGATAAGGCAGATATGTACTACGAGGAGTTCAAGACCGAGGCTGCTCAGTACAACCAGCAGCTCTACAACAACAACCGTCTGCTCTGCTTGGGCTTCAACTTCTTCCTGCCCGAGAGCGATGGCAAGGAGAACAACTACTACCGTGCTATGTCGGTTGCTGAGCCTTGGGATTTGTTCGTACACGAGACCTACTCGTCGGCTTCGACTGCCGGTCTGTTCGAGGACTTCGGTCCAAAGTGGTTCCTCCACGTTGAACAGGATGGTTCGCTGACCGTACCTATCAACACCGAGTCGATGGATCCTCTGACCGATTGGGTTGACAACTACACCTATTATATGATTGGTTGGGACAATGCCAACGACCAGTATATGCCCTACGACCTGACTACCGGTGAGGATGCTAAGTTCCCCGTTGTTGTAGCTGAGGATAAGAACAGCTTCACGATTAAGGGTATCGAGTACGATGGCGATACTTACTACCCCACCGCTGTTGCTCTTATCAACAACTCGCCCTACATCGACGCTGTTGTATGCTCTGAGATTACCCTCACTCGCAAGAGTGCAGGCGAGGAGGCTGACAACTCTGCTGTGGCTAACTCGGTTAAGCACCTGAAGCGTGCCGGCGTTGTGGGCAATGGTCCTGCAATCACCGTAAAGAACAACGAGACTATGCCTCGCTCGCTCTTCATTGGCGATGCTCCTAAGCAGGTTGAGATTGTCGAGATGAAGGATTTCCGTTTCGCTAACTTCGATGGCGTATATGAGCGTCAGAGCCGTCTGTTCGACCTTATGATGGAGGCTAAGAACAAGTAATACTATAAATTACTAACACAAGAGGTGGCTTCTCTTAAGCAGAGGAGCCACCTCTCTTATTGTTGGTGGATGGGTAGGCTGATTGAATTTTTCAAAATTTTTATTTATATTTCAAAAAAAAGTAGTAATTTTGGAGCGTTAACTGCTACGTAAAGTCACAAGGAGCTATCCGTAGCATTGATTAGGATTATTAGGTTAATTTTGTAATATTAAAATTTTAAGAGTATGAAAGAAGCAATTGCTATTCTTACCGGTGGAGGTCCCGCTCCCGGTATGAACACTGTTGTTGGCTCGGTTGCCAAAACCTTCCTCAGAAAGGGCTATCGTGTGATTGGTTTGCACGAGGGTTATACAGGTCTGTTCAACCCCAATCCCCGCACTGTCGATATAGATTTCATTATGGCTGACGGTATCTTCAATCAGGGAGGTTCGTTCCTCCAGATGAGCCGTTTCAAGCCTTCGAACGATGATTTTGCCAACAACTTCAACCTCAAGTTCTTCACCGAGAACAATGTTAAGTTGCTGGTAACCGTTGGTGGCGACGATACCGCATCGACCGCAAATCGTATTGCTAAGTTCCTCGAGGAGAAGCAATATCCCATTGCCAATATCCACGTTCCCAAGACTATCGACAACGACCTGCCTCTGCCCAAGGGTACTCCTACTTTCGGCTACGAGTCGGCTAAGGATAAGGGTGCAGTGATTGCACGTGCCGTATATGTTGATGCTCGCACAAGTGGCAACTGGTTTGTGTTGGCGGCTATGGGTCGCTCGGCAGGTCACCTTGCATTTGGTATTGGCGAGGCTTGTCACTACCCTATGATTGTTATCCCCGAGATGTTCAACAAGACCACCATTACGGTAGATAAAATCGTAAGCCTTGTTATCTCGTCGATTATCAAGCGCAAGTTGATGGGTATGAACTATGGTGCTGCCGTAATCTCGGAGGGCGTATTCCACTCGCTTTCCGACGAGGAGATTAAGAAGAGCGGCATCCTCTTCAGCTACGACGAGCATGGTCACCCAGAGCTTGGTAAGGTGTCGAAGGCTCACATCTTCAGCGAGATGATTGATATGCGTATGAAGGGCCTTAAGCTCAAGGTCAAGACCCGCCCCGTGGAGCTTGGATACGAAATCCGTTGCCAGACTCCTACCGGCTACGACCTGACCTACTGCTCGGAGCTTGGTCTGGGTGTATATCAGCTCTTCTCGGAGGGTAAGACCGGCTGTATGGTCTATGTTGATTCCGAGGGCAACGTATCACCTCTCTATCTGAAAGACCTTCAGGCTGAGGATGGCAAGATTCCTCCCCGTTTGGTTGATATCAACTCCGACAAGTTCAACTCGGTTATGGATACCATCATCTGTGGTCTGTGCGAGGAGGACTACGAGGCTGCTA
Source organism: uncultured Alistipes sp. (assembly GCA_964521245.1). Lineage (GTDB taxonomy): Bacteria > Bacteroidota > Bacteroidia > Bacteroidales > Rikenellaceae > Alistipes. The sequence goes on from CAZFQU010000002.1 coordinate 6,502, forward strand.
AGCAGTATGTCTCTAATCCCGAGGAGTTCGACTTCAAGAAGATTCTTAATTGGTAATACACTACATACAAAAACAGAATTAGCTGCCCCTTGAAGGACAGCTAATTCTGTTTTATAGAACCCTGCTACACAAAGTAATCGACCACTACTCTCGTTTCGCGGACGCTCTCGCAGTGCTTGCTTACGGCAACGTGTGCGGGGTGGACCTTATAGATATCCAAATCCTCTTTCGAAAGGAAGGTTACTGTCAGCACAGCATCAAAAGCCGCATCAGACTCAAACTCGTTAACACCAACCTCAAGAGTTTGAATTTGGGGGATAACACCCACCAAAGCTTCGAGATTTTCCTTCATCCAGAGCGCATGTTCGCGACGGCTCTTACCTTCGGCATTCTCTCTAAAACGCCACATTACGATATGTTTCAACATAGCTAAAAAGGTTTTATAGTTTGAAAAATTGTAGTTGCAAATCGTTATACAGATTCTCTACGGGCAGATGGCTGCGATGCGCACGAGTCACTGTATATTGTGTACCACCCTTCGACCCATCGAAGTAAGCCACAAGATAGGAGGAGTTATCTACCAAAAAATCGTTGCGGCGATGGTAGCTGCGTGGCGAATACTCTGCATCAAGAGTGACGACTCGATCAGCAGCAGCAATTATGGCATCATAACGCCTACGCTCCTCATAGTTCAGCGAGGAAGAGTGTGAGCGAAAGGGGACTACTGCCACCAGCTCTATGTCCCGAAGTTCGCCTCTCAGAGCTACTACCGCCTCGGCAGCAGCCATATCGAACCCACGAGCCATACCACTCAAGAAGCGACGATAGCCCCGCTCATAGAGCGCGCGAATAGTGATTCTGAGTTCACTCTCCGCTTCGCACTTATAATCTCTATGCCCCGTAAAGGCAACGGTATGTTCCCTATCAAAGTTCATCAGAACAAATATACAATTTTTTTTCTGATTAGTGTCATCTGTGGCGTGGACTTTGCAAATTTATCTTCACGAACAACAATAAAATTTATAGCACTATGAAACACTCAACAGTTTGCGCTGCCTCACTTCTTGGCGGCATTGTTATCGGTTCGGCACTTGCCATGCTCTTCACACCCCAATCGGGCGATGAGCTACGCAGTATGATTCGCGAAAAGTTTAACCGCGAAGTTGACAAAGCAAAGGAGGAGATTGATAAGGTAAAACGCGATTTCGAACAGATGCGTTGCCATTGTAACGACAGCGAGAAGTAGGTTATGGCTGAGAATAGCTCCTTCATCGGCAAGCTGGGTGCGAGTCTGATAATATTCTCGCTGACAGCCATCATATCGATTTTGCTTATTGTGTCGGCATTTACGGTGTGGCTATCAGAAATTATAGGTTCGCTCTTCGGCTCAATGCTGATTGTCGGGGCTTTCTTTCTGACCATATCTCTGTTGGTCTATATACTTTCGTTACGCGAGCAGTTCAAACAAATCAATATGCGCCTCGACACGATTTATAATGTGGCAGAAACTGCTCAAAAAGGATATCTCTGGATAAAAGAATATCTGCTGAGTTGGATAACAAGAATTACTCCGCAACGAAAGTAATTGATTTTAGAGGAGTAGATTTGTTCTTAAACGAAGAGAGGCTCCGAGGGATAGTACTTTGACGTACAGCCCAAAGGAGCCACTCAAGAGCAAGGACAAATATGTCCTATACGAATCAAAAAATTATTTGAAGTATCTATTATAAAGTCCCTCAAAACCCTTACCGTGACGAGCCTCGTCTTTAGCCATCTCGTGAACAGTATCGTGAACGGCATCGAGGTTCTGCTCCTTAGCAATCTTAGCAAGGTGCATCTTGCCATCGCAAGCACCACACTCAGCATTCATACGCTTATAGAGGTTGGTCTTGGTGTCCCATACTACCTCACCGATAAGCTCGGCAAACTTAGCAGCATGCTCTGCCTCCTCCCAAGCATAACGCTTGAAAGCCTCAGCAATCTCGGGATAGCCCTCACGGTCTGCTTGACGGCTCATAGCCAGATACATACCTACCTCGGTACACTCGCCCATAAAGTGGTCCTGCAAACCCTGCCACAACTCGGGGTTAGAACCCTTGCCATCGCCCAACTTATGCTCGGTAACAAAGTTCAAGCCATTAGCATCCTCTACAACCTCTACGAACTTATCAGCTCCAACCTTGCAATGGGGGCACTGTGCGGGTGCCTCATTACCCTCGTGAATGTAACCGCATACGGTACAACGCCATTTCTTAGTCATAATCTTAAGTTTTAATTAGTTTGTTATTTTGTGTTATCTTCTTGTTTCTGATGCAAAGGTAATATGAAACAGTAAACTTTCCTAACTTTTCTGATAATATATTCTTATCTGCACATAAGCCAAAACTATTGCTTGGGTGCATCTATAGCCTGCTCGATAAGCTCTACGTCAACTATATCTTTGAGTAACACTCGCTTATCCTTACCCAGAAGATAGAGCGACGGGATGGCTCTCTGGTCATAGAGTCTGTCGCGGGTTAGTATGCACCCGTCATCATAGGCGTTAATCCACGCTGCAGGAATCTCGCTTAGGTGGTTATGCCACTCGGTAAGGTCCTCGTCGGGGTAAATCATAAGCACTTTCATATCGCCTCGCTCTATGGCTGAGTTTATCATAGGCGAGGAGGTTATAGACTCTTTCACCTCGCGACACATCGGACAGCCGGGATTATTGATAAAGAGTATTACATAGTCGGCACGAATCTCGCTAAGGCGATGTTTCTTGCCCGAGGCAAGGGTATAAACAAAGTCGGTGGCCTTCTCTCCTACCCTATTTCTGAGGGCAAGGTCGAGGTCGTATTGCGGAGCGAGTTTCTCATATTGGTCTAAGTATGGGCTTGCCAACACCTCGCGCAAAACCTCGATATAGAGAGTTTCGTTTCTGATTGCCGAGTTGGGGTCGCCGAGCAGTCGCTCTCCCATCATCTGAAAATATTGCACCATAGGTTTCGACACATCGGCTCGCTGCATCAGATTGCGCATAGCCATCGAATCCTTCGGGTCGAGAACCAAAGCAACATAGGCAGCAAAATTCTCCATGACAGCCATCGTGTCGAGACGATAGACCAGCGTTGAGTCTGAAAAATCGAAACTATCCCAATAGTGGTCGCGCAGATACTTCAGCTGTTCATCGCGCTCCATATCGGCAGGAGGCAACGTCGGGATAAATGTTGCGGGAGGCAGATTGCGTAGTGGTTCCTGCTCCACTGAGGAGTCGGGAGTAACGGTTGTCTGCTGCACACTTCTACCCGCACAACCCAAACACAATAAGACCAAAAACAGATATAGTACACTCTTCATAAGTCAACCCATATTTTTCACAAAGTTAAAAAATATTCACAAAAGCGAGTAGCATACAGAACAAAAAAACCGCCGAAATATAATCGACGGTTTCTTGTTCTCATCACAGCTGAGCTTATGCCAAAGTCTCGGTCTCGACAACCTTGAAGAGTTCAACATCCTCTACGGGTGAGTTCATCACATAGCTATATGCCTCCTCAATCTTAGCGGCAGCCATCTTGCAATAAACCTTAGCCGAGTTTACATACTCCTCACACTCGCCAGCCTGACGTGCAAGCAGGAAGGGGATAATGATGTGACCGGCAGTCTCAACAAGACGACGCGAGTGGAACTCCTTGTAGCCACTATGCTCCTTGTCCAGAGTCTCAACGCGCTGAATCATCTCCTTGAACTTCTCAACAAGCGAGTTGAGTTTCTCTACTACGGGCTGCATCTCGGGGCTGAACTCCAAAGCCTGATAACGCTCAATCTGCTCGAGGTAAGTACCCTTGGTTACGGAGTTGATAGCAGCCACAACCTGCAACTGCGAAGTACCCTCATAGATATTCATAATACGTGCGTCACGATACAGACGCTCGCAAGGATAATCCTTCATAAAGCCCGAACCACCGTGAATCTGGATAGCATCGTAAGCCAGCTGATTAGCATACTCCGACGAGAAGAGCTTAACCAGAGGGGTAAAGCCGTCGGCAAGGCGGTTGTAGAACTTCATCTCCTGACGCTCCTCAGCCTCAAGCGAACGCTCGTGCGAGATGTGCATATACTGCTTGTAAATCTCGACGAAACGAGTTGTCTCGTAGAGCAGTGCGCGTACACCCTGCAACTTAGCCTTCATGTTCGACAGAATCTCGGAGATAGCAGCGAACTTGATAATCGACTTACCAAACTGCTCGCGCTCGTGAGCATACTTCAAAGCCTCGCGGTAAGCAGCCTCACACAAACCTGTGGACTGCGCGCCAATACCCAGACGTGCTGCGTTCATCAGCGACATCACATACTTGATAAGACCCATCTTGCGGTCGCCAACAAGCTGTGCGGGAGCATTGGTAAATACCAACTCGCAGGTGGGCGAACCCTTGATACCGAGCTTATTCTCGATACGACGAACCTTCACACCGCCATCGCGCTTGTCATAGACGAGCATCGACAGACCACGCGCGTCGGTTGTTCCCTCCTCGGTACGAGCCAACACCAGCGACACCTCGCCATCTCCATTGGTAATGAAACGCTTAACGCCATTGAGCAACCAAGTCTGTTTCTCCTCCGACCAAGTAGCCTTCAACATCACAGCACCAAGGTCAGAACCTGCATCAGGCTCCGTGAGGTCCATTGCGCAAGTAGCACCCTCGCTCACCCAAGGCAGATACTTCTGCTTAATCTCCTCACTCGCAAACTCATTGAGTGTCTCGGCGCAATCCTGCAAGCCCCAAATATTCTCGAAACCTGCGTCGCCACGTGCCACCATCTCGTTAGCCATAACGAAACATACGAGGGGGAAGTTCAGACCATCATACTTTCTGGGCAGGGTCATACCACTCAGTCCGGCAGCTACGATGGCATCGAGGTTACGCTGCGTTCCCTCTGCATAAACTACGTGGTCGTTAACAACCTTGGGACCCTCGTGGTCAACACTCTCGGCATTAGCAGCAATCACATCGCCACAAACCTCACCCGTAATCTCGAGTACCTTGCGATAGGAGTCCATAGCATCCTCAAAGTTCTGGGGTGCAGTCTCATAAACATCCTTCTCGGCAAAGTTGCGCTCCTTAAGCTCCACAATCTTACGCATCAAAGGATGCTGGAGGTGGAACTGCAAATCTTTATTATCTGAAAAGAAATTAGCCATTACTTCGAATTTTGTTTGTAATACTTAATCATCTTGGGGATAATGTCGTTCACATCACCCGTAATTGCGTAGTCAGCAAACTTGTTGATGGGGGCATTGGGGTCGTTGTTAATCGAGATAATCATCGACGACTGATCCATACCTGCTGTGTGTTGAATCTGACCCGAGATACCGCAAGCGATATAGAGCTTAGGACGAACCGTAACACCGGTCTGACCAATCTGACGTGCATGCTCGGTAAAGCCTGCGTCAACAGCTGCACGGCTTGCACCAACCTCGCCACCCAGAACGTCTGCCAACTCGTGAACCAGCTTGAAGTTCTCCTTCGAACCCATACCATAACCACCGGCTACGATAACCGATGCACCCTTGATATTGATTTTACGCTCCTCAATCTGGCGGTCGATAATCTTAACAACCAAATCCGAATCTTTCAGGTAGTTCTTCCAATCAATCTGCTTAACCTCGCCTGCTGCGGGAGTCTTAGCATACTCCTTACGCATAACACCCTCGCGAACGGTTGCCATCTGAGGACGGCAGTCGGGGTTTACGATGGTAGCGATAATGTTACCACCGAATGCGGGGCGAATCTGATAGAGCAGCTGATCATACTCCTTGCCCGTCTTAGCGTCTTTGTGGTCGCCAATCACGAGCTGAGTACAGTCGGCAGTCAGACCGCTGTGCAGGGTCGATGATACGCGTGGTGCGAAATCACGACCAATGGGAGTTGCACCGAAGAGTGCAATCTGAGGCTTCTCAGCCTCGATAAGACCACACATAACTGCTGTGTGGGGCAAAGTGCGGAAGGGAGCAAACTCCTTATCGTCGGCTACCCATACGGTATCTGCACCATATTTTGCCAACTCCTTCTCCACACCGGCGAGATTCTCGCCAATAACGACAGCTTCGAGCTTCACGCCGAGCGTATCTGCCAGCTCACGACCCTTGGTCAACAGCTCCAGACTCACGTCGGCAACCTTACCTGCCTCGTTCTCTATATATACAAATACGTTATTCATACTCTACAAAGCTATTAACCGAGCGTGTGACTCGCAATAAGTTCAACCATAAGTTCGCTAATCTCAGCATCGGTGCCACTCAAACATTTCGACTCCTTAGCTTGGAAGACCACATTCTCGATCTTCTTAACCTTGGTGGGCGAACCCAACAGACCGAGCTGATTTACATCGGGGTCAACATCCTGAGCCGAGAACTCTACAATCTGAAGGTATGGCTTCTGAGCAACCATCTTAGCATTCAGACTCTCGGGGTCGGCAGCAATCTCCGATGTGGTGAGAGCATACTTATACTTCATCACCCTGCGAGCATTCTGCGGACGACACTCCTTAGCCGAACCATTAACGGTCATAAGCATAGGTATAGGCGACTCCACAACCTCAAAACCATTCTCAAGACGACGTTTGATTACAATCGACTCCTCTTTGAGTTCCATAATCTGCTCCGTATAGGTCACCTGAGGCAATCCCAACTTCTCGGCTACCTGAGGACCAACCTGTGCGGTATCACCGTCGATAGCCTGACGACCGGCAACAATTACATCGGGCTGAATCTTCTTCAAGGCGCAACTCAGAGCATAAGAGGTTGCCAATGTATCAGAACCGGCAAACTCTCGACCCGAGAGAAGATAACCGCCATCAGCACCACGGAACATTGCATCACGGATAATATCAGCAGCACGCAGAGGACCCATGGTCAACACGTGTACGGAAGAACCCTCCGAAAGGTCTTTGAGCTGAAGCGCAGCCTCCAGAGCGTTCAAATCTTCAGGATTGAAGATGGCAGGCAACGCAGCGCGATTTACGGTTCCCTCCGGAGTCATCGCATCCTTACCCACATTACGGGTATCGGGTACCTGCTTTGCCAGCACAACGATTTTAAGTTGTTTTTTCATATTTTAGTTTTTTTCGGGCTTTAGCTCTCTCCTGCGGTCAGGAGGTAACGAGAGCTTGAGCCAATTTATCATTTATTACCTAACTATTGTCTCATCACGATCGGGGCCAACCGATATAATCTTCACAGGAACACCGGTCTCCTCCTCGATAAACTCAACATAGCGACGCAGCTCTGCGGGGAAATCCTCGTAACGACGCACGTCACGAATATCGCTCTTCCAACCCTTGAACTCGCGATATACGGGGTTTATCTCCTCGCCCTCGACCGAGTAGGGGAACTCGGTAGTCTGACGGCCATTTATGTCATAAGCAACAGCAACCTTAATAAAGTCGAAACTGTTCATCACATCCGACTTCATCATTATAAGCTGAGTCACACCATTTATCATAATTGCATACTTCAGAGCCACTAAGTCGAGCCATCCGCAACGACGCTCACGACCCGTCACTGCACCAAACTCGTGACCAATGCGACGAAGCGTAGCACCCGTCTCGTCGTTAAGCTCCGTGGGGAATGGACCGCTACCTACGCGGGTGCAGTATGCCTTGAAGATGCCAAACACCTCACCAATGCGGTTGGGAGCAACACCCAGACCGGTGCATGCACCTGCACACACGGTGTTCGACGAGGTAACAAAGGGATAGGAACCAAAGTCAATATCCAAAAGTGTTCCCTGCGCACCCTCGGCAAGCACACTCTTATCCTCCTTGAGCAGACGGTTAATCTCATGCTCCGAATCAATCAGACGGAACTCCTTGAGATACTCCAACGACTCAAACCACTGACTCTCGAGCTGAGCTACGTCGTAGTCGTGACCCAACGAGTGGAGGATATTCTCGTGACGGTGCTTAGCCTTCAGATAGATTGTCTGGAAGTCGGGCGAGAGAATATCGCCAACGCGCACACCGTTGCGGCTAATCTTGTCAGTATAAGTAGGACCAATACCCTTGCCCGTGGTGCCAATCTTCGAGCTACCCTTCTGTGCCTCGTAAGCAGCATCCAAGATACGGTGGGTAGGCATAATCAAGTGAGCCTTCTTCGAAATATAAAGACGTTTCGTGAGGTCGTGACCGCTCGCAGCCAAAGCCTGAGCCTCCTCACGGAAGAGGATGGGGTCCAACACCACACCGTTACCTATTATATTTACCTTGCCACCCTGAAATATACCCGAAGGTATAGAGCGAAGCACATACTTCTCACCATTGAACTCGAGTGTATGACCGGCATTAGGACCACCCTGAAAACGAGCAACTACCTGATAGTTGGGAGTCAACACATCGACCACCTTACCTTTACCCTCATCGCCCCATTGCAGACCGAGTATAACGTCAACTTTTTTCATTTTTATTTTGGTTGTTGAGTTTAATGTAAAAACATTTTTTGCACCCAAAGGTATAAAAAATTTGCTTAAATGCCCTATTTCACACCATTAAATTTATCAACATTTAATAAAAAAAGTTAAAAAATGGTAAAAACGAATAGTTTTCAACCCTCATAAAACAACCAAAAGCACCCATCGGAAAAGTAAAGATGTGGAATGAGCTACAAATGTAAACCGAGGAGTGTGGTGGATAAATTTGAATATCAATATTTTTTTCGTACATTTGTGAAATTGCACAATCAAAACAACATCAAATAACTTATTATAAAAAAATGGACCTGTCTAATAAGTTTTTAGGCAGGTCCATTTTTATCAGAAGTTGTATAACAAGAGGGATTTTAAGGCTGAGTCGCCTCTACCCACTTAGTCTTTTGGTATGTAGTGGGATATTTTGTCGATGGAGCAGAGGTGGTAACACCCGAATAGTATTTTATGGCATTCATAGAGTTGTTGTAACCCGAATAGAAGCCAGCGGTGTGGAGTCTTGACCCCTCGGGGAAACACCTATCGAACTGCTCATTAAACTCCTCAAGCAACGATGAGTCGGCACATATACGCTCGATATATTGTCCGAAGTCGAAGAACAGATGGGGATACAACCCCTCGTAGGTTTGCAACATAGCGGGGTCATAACCTCTGGGCGAGGAGGCATTGATACGCTTGGTGATATCGGCAAGCTGCTCTATTTCGGAGCAGACAGTCAGTGCGATACATCCCGACTGGCGTGTAGTGGTCACCGTGGAGTAAAAATCGCAATACTCTCGGCAGAATCCATTCAAATCGTAATCCTTACCCTCGTTAACAAACAGATAGCGCAGAGCATTATAGTAGGGCATACCGCGTGCCATAATCTCGCAAGGCGATGCTACGATATACTTTGCCGAGTTGCGAAGTTCATACAGGGCTTCGATATTAGACATAAAGCAGGCATCGAATATAAGATACTCAAAATCCACATCCGCATACTCAAATGCTGCTGCCCACGTCGATATGTTTGCCGTCTCGCGAGTGTTTGTCTGCGAATAGTCCTCACCGAACCAACGTGTGGGGTCGGCACCCTCCGATTTGTGGAGCAAATCCACATCCCCGTCATCAATCATATAGGTCGAGGACTCGCTGCGTTGCAGATTGAGATTATCCTTATCGACCCATCCTCCGCCATGCGAGCCAAGCACCATACCATATTTCTGGGCAGGAGCCAACTTGGCAGCATCGTTGATAACCTCGACAATATGAGTAGCATCTATCGAGCGTGAATTGTAGTAACGTTTCAAGGTGTCGGCACGCGAAAGCTGCTTGTCGTAATCGAAACTATACTCTATGAGCAAGGATTGATTCTTAGCCGGCTGAATATAGACCAACAGACGGCTGTCGTAGAGTATATATTCGTCGATTGCCTGACGTATCTCCTCTACATTCGTATCGCGAAAATAGCTCAAAAGCGACTGACCCGAGAGCAAAAAAATCACTGTTTGGTCGGCGACCTCTTTCGGCGGGCGAGGCTTCCATTTGTTATTATCCGGCTCGGGGCTATCGTTCTTCGAACAGGAGATAAGTCCAAGCCCAGATATTGCCACCAGCAGAATGAGCATTGTCGTAAAAAATCGTTTCATCATCATTGTTTGGGGTGTTACTATTTATACTCTTTGGGTTTCAGATTGTTAAATTGCCATGTTCTATCGCGCTTGAAAGTGTAACCTTCGGGCTTGTTGCGATAGATTCGCCCATAATCGAAGTAGTAGCCCTTAATCTTCCTCTCGGGCGTGGTCTGAGGTTCGTTGAGGGGAATATATTCCACCGTGCGGCTTAGTATCTTAGCCTTCTGGAACGCAAGTCCATAGGAGGCAAGCAGACTCTCGGCGTGGTCGAACATCAGAATATGCATCGGAGTTTTTTCGTCTAAGCCATCGCCCGACTCTTCGATAGTACGCATTATGTGCCTGAGTTGCTCATAGGCTATCTTTTCTTGGGTGGTGTTACCCAAAGCACCATAGGCATAAGCCTTGAGGTTGAGAATCTCGGGGCTGAAGGGGTCACGCTCCTGAGCCTGCTCGGCAGCCATAATTATTCGCTCAATGGTTAACAATTCGGGATTGTCGGGGTCGAGCGATGAGAGCAGCAACATCAGTTTATCGAAGGGTTCGTTACTCTCTAAGGGGCGATAGTTCTCTTGAAAGGCATAGCCATAGTAGAGATAGTGATACGCCTCGTGGCTGAGCGTAAGGTCGCCTGCCTTAAAACGCATCATCATATTGGGATAGTAGTACTCCGACTCGGGATTCATAATCTCGGATAGAATATGCTCCTCGTCGGGGACCTTTGCCCACAACAGCGTGGGCATAAGCGTAAGCAACAAAAGTAAGTGTTTCATTCGTGTTCTATTTTTTCTATCTACCCCAATCTAACGCATAAACTACTTCAAATCGTATTTCGAAACCAACTCTTTGAATTTCTCGCGCAACTGAGGTGTACCGCTGACAAGGGGCAGACGCATACGGTCGCTAATTATACCCATGGTCGAAAGGGCGCACTTGACACCCGTCGGGTTACCCTCCTTGAAGAGAGCCTTGACAGCCTCGTCGAGTGGTTGATAAGCCTCGTCAGCCTCGTCGAAACGACCCTCTTTGGCAAGGTTTATGACCTGCATAAATCGCTTCGGAAAGGCATTTCCTGCCACCGAGATAACGCCATCGCCTCCTCGACGCATAACATCAACAGCTATGCCGTCGTCACCAGAGAGTACCAAAAATCCCTCCTTGCGGCGGTTTATCACATCCTGAATCTGTTCGATATTACCCGACGCCTCCTTAATACCAATCACATTGTCAAAGTCGCAAGCTATGCGCAAGGTGGTGTCGGCAGTCATATTGACGCCCGTACGACCGGCAATATTATAGAGTATGATGGGCAGAGGCGAGTTTTCTGCCACCACTTTGAAGTGCTGGTAGAGTCCCTCCTGCGACGGTTTATTGTAGTAGGGAGTTACGCTGAGTATGGCTGACGCACCACGCAAATCGAACTCGCGAAGCTGGTCAAGCACCTCGGATGTGGAGTTTCCGCCAACACCCAAAACCACAGGAACACGTCCTGCTGCACGGTCGATAATATAACGAGCCACAACAGCTCTCTCCTGAATGTAGAGTGTAGGGGTCTCTGCCGTGGTGCCGAGTCCCACTATGTAGTCAACACCTCCGTCGATAACATAGTCAACCATACGCTCCAATGCTTTGTAGTCGATTCTGCCTTCGGGGGTAAATGGTGTCACCAATGCAACACCTACGCCACTTAATTTGTGCCTGTTTTTCATAGCTGCCAATATTTGATTTACATTACTAATCTCTCCTCTTAAAAGAGTGTTCCTTGGATGGGCTGACTTGCCCGAGAGGTCTCCTCCGGCTCAGCCTTAGGCTCTTCTACACTCTCACTCTCTTCTTCCTTGCTAACTGTCGGTTCGTGTTGCGACAACATCTGCTCAAACTCCTCTTCAGAGATAATCTTCAGTCCCAACTCGGTAGCCTTTTTGAGCTTTGCGGGACCCATCTTCTCGCCCGCTATCAGATAATCGACATTCGACGAGACGGAGCTTAGATTCTTGCCTCCATTGCTCTCGATAATCGATTTTAGCTCGTCGCGGCTATGTCGAGTAAACGACCCCGAAATAAGAAAACTAAGCCCTGCAAAGAGTTGCGAATGGCTCGGCTTCTGCTCGGCTACGGTCTGCACACCTGCCTTTTTCAGTCGCTCCACATTCTCGCGGTTCGAGGGACTGAGGAAAAAGTCGATTATCGAAGTGGCTATCTTCTCGCCCACCTCCTCTGCCTGACAAAGTTCCTCTTTACTTGCAGCCATAATGGCATCGAGCGAGCCGAAATGTGAAGCAAGGAACTTAGCCGTAGTCTCGCCAACAAAGCGTATGCCCAATGCAAATAGCACGCGATGCAGAGGTACGCGGCGCGACTCATCTATCGAACGTATGATATTATCTGCCGACTTCTCACCCAAACGAGGCAACACACTCAACTGTTCGGGGAGCAAATCATACAGGTCGGCATAGCTGCGCAGGAGTCCATTCTCGAAGAGCAGCTCTACGGTCTCCTCACCCAAACCGTCGATATCCATAGCTTTACGACGTATGAAGTGGACTATCTTGCCAATAATCTGGGGCGGGCAACCACTCTCATTGGGGCAATAGTGTTTAGCCTCGCCTTCGAAACGTACAAGCTCGCTGCCACACTCGGGACAATGGGTGATATACTCAAAAGGATGACTTTCTAAGGGGCGTTCCGAGAGTTCGACACCAACAATCTTGGGGATGATTTCGCCACCTTTCTCAACATAGACCATATCGTGAAGGCGTAAATCCATCTGTGCTATCTGTTCGGCATTGTGCAGGGTGGCTCTCCTAACGGTGGTGCCTGCAAGTTGCACGGGCGTAAGGTTGGCAACAGGAGTTATAGCTCCGGTCCTGCCCACCTGAAAATCTACCGACAGCAACTCCGAGAGAGCCTGCTCTGCCTTGAACTTGTAGGCAACAGCCCACTTTGGGGCTTTGGCAGTAAAGCCCAATGCCCGTTGGTCGCCGAAACGATTGACCTTGATTACTATTCCGTCGGTGGCAAATGGCAGATTCTTTCGCTCTTCGTCCCAATAGTTTATATATTCTCTAATCTCCTGCTCACTGTGGCATATACGCATCAAGGGTGATATTTTGAATCCCCACTCCTTAGCTCTTTGAAGATTCTCCCAATGCGAATCGAAAGGCAGCTGATTGCCCGCTATCTGATAGAGCGTACAATCTAACCCGCGCTTAGCCACCACCGCCGACGATTGTTGTTTGAGAGTTCCTGCCGCAGCATTTCGCGGATTGGCAAAAAGGTTCTCGCCCGCAGCCTCGCGCTGTTGGTTGAGCCTGTCAAACGACGAGTAAGGCATAATAATCTCGCCACGAATTTCAAAGAGTTTGGGATAGCCCTCGCCCTTGAGCTTGAGGGGTACTGAGCGTATGGTGCGGACATTGGCCGTCACATCGTCACCTCGAGTGCCATCGCCACGCGTCACTGCCCTGCTCAGCGAACCGTTTTCGTATGTGAGCGAAATTGCCGTACCATCGAATTTCAATTCACACACATACTCCACCTGACCTATCTCCTTTGTGATGCGCTCCAAAAAGTCGTGTAGTTCTTCCAACGAATAGGTATTCGAGAGCGAGAGCATTGGGAAGCGATGCTCGGCAGAGGCAAACTCGTTGGCAAGGTCGCTGCCAACGCGCATCGTGGGAGAGTTCTCATCGGCATATTCGGGGTGTTTAAGCTCCAAATCCTGCAACTCACGCAACATCAGGTCGAAATCGAAATCAGAAATTTCGGGGGAATTTTCGACATAATATTTATTGTTGTGGTAGTTTAGCCTCTCGCGCAAAAAATCTATCCTCTGCTTTGCTGAACCCATATAATCAATTTGTTAGCTCTTTGGTTACCTACTGTATGTACATAATTCGTTGTAAAGATACACAAATTGTGGTTACAATGTGCCTATTTTCAAAAAAAGATATTTTTTTTTGCAATATTTGTCAGCGTAACGAATTTTGATTATAATTGCAGAAAATTTCTGAACCAAACACAATTTAGATACCTTAATATGGCAACAGCAACAGCTCGAAAGAAGAACTTGGTGACAAGCTTCAACAACCTTTCGCCCGAACTTCAGGAGGCAGTAAAGGCACTATATCCCCTTGGCTATACCGAGGCAATGATTCGTGTAGATAAGCCCAATGGCGATTTCTTCTATGCAGTACCCTTCGAGACCGAGGAAGTAGCTTATTTGGTCAAGATAGATGTTAAAATCGATGATGTAATCGATGACGACGACGACAAGGATTACTACGACGACGAAATCAAGGGAGCCGATGATGCTAACGAGGCTCAGCTCGGAGCAGAGGGCGACGAGGATTTCGACATGTAATAATTGATTGTAAAGTTTTACGGGGAGCGATAATGGTCTGAGAATTGTTGCTCCCTGAATTTGTATCCGAAGATACCGTACCGTAAAAAAGATTCAGACTCTATGAAACGTAGTTGGTTAGCTGCGCTGCTCTTTAGCCTTAGTATGCTCTCGTGCGGAATGACCGAGGACGAGATGGAAGATGTTGACCGTCGCACCTATATCGACTTTCCGGACCAAAAGTTCGAAGAGTATCTGCTCGAGACATACGACCTGAATGGCGATGGAAAATTCTCGGTCTATGAGGCTCAACAAATATTTATTATAGATTGTTCGAACCGCGATATAGAGTCGCTGTTCGGCATCGAGTATTTCAAGCGACTTAAGGAACTCTATTGCGCAGGCAACTCGCTGATTATGCTCGACTTGGACCGAAACGCGAATCTCGAGATTTTGGACTGCACAAACAACAAACTCTCGTCGCTTGCCATATCCTCGCAACGCTCGCTGATAGAGTTGTATTGTTCACACAACCAACTACCCTCGCTCGATTTGTCGGTCACTCATTCGCTCGAGACGCTCGATGCTTCTTATAACAACCTCGTATTGCTCGACATATCAAACTGCTCGCGTCTGATGCACGAAGTCAACGCCTCAAACAATCCCTTGGAGACACTCTATATGCTCTCTACCCAGAATGTTGACCGACTACAAGCGGGCAGTGCCGAGATTATACTCCGTTAAGATTCGTGAATAGTATAATAAATGACCTGCCTAAAAACTTATCAGGCAGGTCCTTTATTATTTAGAGGGTCGCTTTTGATTCTATAAAAGTTGCTTATATATATCCAAATGCACCTTCACCACATCCTTTACGTCGAACTTACGTTCGGCAAATGCTCTGGCTTTTAGCCCCATATCCCGACGCATCTGGGGGTTGTCTATCAACTTTTGCAACGCTTGGGCAAGTGCCTCAGAGTCCCTAACCGGAATCAGATAACCATTCTCACCATCTATAACCGTGTCGCGACAGCCCACTGAATCGGTAGTCACCACCGGACGACCAATAGCTTGTGCCTCGATTATCGACTTTGGAAGGCCCTCTCTATACCACGAGGGGAATGCCATAATGTGCGACTGCTTGAGAAGTTCTACGATATCGCTCCTGTGACCCAACCACTTGATATACTCGCCGTCACACTTACTCTCAAGCTCCTCCTTGCTTATGGAGTTGGGATTGGTGTCGAGACCTCCGCAGAGCAGGAACTGCACCCGACCACGATATTGTGGCTCAAGTTTTTTCGCCGCATCAATCAGCACCAACGCACCTTTATCCTCGACCATTCGGGCTGTGAAGATAATCTTAACGACCTTATCATCGGGCTCGGGGGTGTAGCTGTAACTATCAAGGTCTACTCCCGAGCCATTTGTGAATGCACACTTATCGGCAGGCATAATCTTGGCATTGCGAAATATCGAATAGTCGTCTTGATTTTGGAATATAACTCTAAGGCGTTTGAGTCGGTGGGTTAGCCGCAGCACCTTAAGAATCGAACGAGAGAATAGCGAGCCTGAGTGCTTTTCGTCAAACAGCACGCCCAAGCCCGACACGGCACTCACCATTGCCTTTACCCCTGCAAGGCGAGAGGCTATGCTACCCCCAAGAATGATTTTGAGTCCTACAAGATGGACCAAGTCGGGTCGCTCACGTCGGAACAATCTATACAGGAAGGCTAAGGTCTTTAGTTCCTCCCTGAGATTTGTGCCGGTGCGATTTATCGGCATAGCAACCGCCTTAAATCCCATACCGCGCAAAGTATCGAAGAGTCCTGTATCCTTGCACACCACCGTCACAACATAGCCTGCCTCTTTGGCAGCAATGCCTATTTGTGTTCTGTGACTGAGAAAGAATTTGTCTTGATTAACTACGATAAAGATTTTTTTCATCACCCAACTACTGCATTATATTTTTGGTCGTCGATTGAAATATTTGCTGAAAGTCACATTACCGAAAACCAACTTCACGAAACTCTCGTCGGCTATCGAGCGAAAACGCCACATCCTACGCAGACGTCTGAACATACGCCTAACTTTTTGTAACCCGCTTTCGCCCCAGATATTGGGTTTTTCGCCCATTATATCCTCCAACACACTCTGCTCGAGTTGGTGACCGACACTGAGTTGAGGCACACCCGACTCCACTCCAAAACATCTGCGACACAACCCCGTCAGAACTATGGCGAAATTCAAAATTCTACACTCGTGCATCAAAGCTATCACCCGCTGCCAATCTACATTCCTTCCCTCAGAGAGAAGAAACATCGACCAATCGAGCAGATGGCGGATGCAGATACCCTCCTTCATAAAGTGGCGCAAAGCGTGTTTTATGAGAAACAGAGCATTAAAATCGGTACTCGGATTCAATAATTTAGTCTCCCCAATAGGGCGAGGAGCCTCCCCCACCATCTTCTGCAACAGTTTTTCGGTCTCTATGCCACGCTTCGAATTATCGAAGCTCGTCAGGAAGTGGTGCTTTTCGATGGTCAGCCCTTTGTAGTGGATGTGCGAATGTTTGTAGCCTGCATCCTGAACTTGGGCACCAAAGCCCCGAGCAAACTCCTCGACATCTACCCCACCATCGTTTCTGACCACATAGCAATCCAAATCGCCCGATTCGCGATGCAGAGGATTGTGAAAATAGGATGCAAATGCCATACCCTTAAGCACAGCCACCTGCACACCTGCATCGAAGAGTCGCTCGGCAAACTCCGAGCAAATCTCCTCCTTTATCTTCATCTCCCGCTCTATTGCCAGCGAATGTGACAGCCACCTGAGTACAAGGGGTTTGGGGGGAGCCATCTGCTTGGGAATATCTTTTATGGAGTCGAAAACGATGGCAACCACCCCCTGTCGCTTCGACAACAGATAGAGTCGCTCCCAATCCTTAGGCTCGAGGTCGCTCAGTGGCTGCCAATCAATCTCTGAGTCGCCATGCACTCTCCGTAGCAGATGGAAGAAAGAGGAATAAATCTTATTCATAATGGGGTTTTCTCTTAGGCAAATGAGCTGATATCAAACCTGTTGCCCAGCTCATTATCAAACTCATCGGGCGTGAACGACATATATCCGCTGGCATCATAGAAGGTTAACTCACCAACATAGATTCTGCCACGAACGTTGTAAAGGTCAACCCTCACGTGAGGAAATCCTTGAGCCAACGCCTCGGCAAGGGTCTTCATCTGCTCAAAATTCTGGGGCTTGGGCAGAGCTGCATCTTGCGCTCGTTCGTCGTTACGCACAACGTCGAGCTTTTTGAAATCCGGGTCATAGACACCAACCTGGGCGAACTCTCCTACCCTTCTATCCGAGATGCCATAGACGTAAGCTACCTTGCCACCAAAACAGATAAACTTATAATCGTAGAGGTCTGACTCTGCTCCATCGCCAATCAGTTGCTCGATAATGATTCGACGCGGATAGTTATTGTCATATGCCCACTCTCTGCCAATATGCTTTTTTGCTTTGGGGCTTGACATCCACCCATTGAGCTTGAAAAAAAATTCATCTTCAGCCAACTTGTTCTTATCCCTACAAATCAGAATCTGATTGCCACCGCCACCATCCGTAGTCTTTGCCACAAACTCGTTTGGCAAAGCGCAAAAGTCAATATCCGATGGGGAGTCATAAACTCCGATGAGCGGTATCAGATAGTTGCCATAGCCCAACTCCTCGATATAGCGACGGAACTCATATTTATCGGTACAACGGAGCATATCCGCATTTCTGTATTTGAGTTTATAGAGTTGAAGTTTCTCGGTAAATCGTCGAGGATTTTTCAGATTAAGCGCTCTGGAAAACTTTAACCAATACTGCAACCTGACCATAACCGAATCGGGGACCCAACCCAAAAGGGTCAGAATCCGCGTTCTCAACTCGCGCGATGGCAAAATTTTACGATACATTATTAGTTTATCTGTAAAAGAAACGATACAAAGATCTAAGTATTAACTTACCAAATTTCAGCCCAAACATCTTGGTCATGATTATCAATATTGCCTTAGGCGACCATAAATTATACTTAGTGATGCGTGTAATAGACACGTCTTTAGTTATGGCACGAAACTCTTTGGAAGTTATATCCACAGCTCTCAATGCAGTGAACGACAAATTAAGAAGCGAATAGTAATGAGCTTTATCGTATCTCTTGTCGGAATAATTGGTTATTCGCCAGTGCCAAATATATCTGTTTTGTTCTACTCCTTTGAGAGTTATATTATTGGTATATGACGAACTGTTCATATCTCTGTGATAGTGATAGTAGCATCTATCTATCGATACGATTTTTAATGGTTGCTGAAGAACTTTTAATAAAAACAATGCATCCTCGCCCAAATTTATTCCCTGTACATAGCCTATATTTCTACTTTTGAGCATATCTAACCTAAACAATTTACTCCAAGTTTGCGCGGGAGCCTTATGGAACATTATATCCAATACATATTCATCTTGACAGGTATAGTTATAAGGTTGACTGATTAGCTCACGACCATTGGGATAGTTCACGTAATGGTCGGATAAAACCACATCTGCCCTTTCCTCAATAGCTCTATTGTACATATCTTTGTACATATCAGGCTCTACCCAATCGTCAGAGTCACAAACCGTGTAATACTCGCCCCTTACAAGTTCCAAAGCTACTTGTCGGGCAGATGCTAAGCCACCATTGGGTTTATGGATAACCTTTATGCGACTATCCTTTCTGGCATACTCATCACAAATCTGACCGCTATTATCTGTACTTCCGTCATCGACAACAATAATTTCAATCTCCTTGAGTGTCTGGTTAATCAAACTCTCAAGGCATCTCGTCAAGCCCTGTTCTACATTATACACAGGGACCGTAATAGACACTTTTGGCAGCAACATTAACGCAAATATTTTAAGTAAAAACTAAGCCCTACCATAATAGCTGTCAGACCAAATAATAGCAGGCGTTTATGTCTAATCAAATCCCCATCTTTTGAATTACACAAAATAGGATATAGTAAAATAAATGGGATGAACACCCAACTCATATAGGCTAATCTATCATTTGCTGGCATTTTTGATATAGTCAACCAACAAGCATTGCAAAAAATGTAGGTATTATAAATGTGAACATAATATGTATCTTTGAATTTACGCTTGTATACATAATACCAACCGACCAATATTGGGAAAAATGAATAAATTATAAAGTCAGGTCGTAAACCAACATCATAATCTCTATCTTCACCCGAGAGATACATATTCAGACGCTGATCCTCCATCGATGTAAAGTCCTCTGAAAATTGTTCAAACGAGTCAAAAACACCTACTAACAAAGCAGCCAACATCACACCCCAAAACAGATAAAGAATCTTTGTATTCTTCAACACTGATGTAGCCAAGTATCCCACCATAATAAGTAGTCCGGATATATGGAAGCTGATTGCAAGTAGAGAAAAAATCACTCTAATAGAAATCTTTTGGTCTTTACTAAAAGCTATAAGTAAAAAAGCGATACTTAGTCCTGCACGAAGTACATTATAATGGTGGTTGCTAAAGCCCCAAGAGAGGAAACAAAGCAAAACCATATAAAGATATTTACAATCACTTTTCTTACAAAAATATATAGTTGCAAAAACATATATTAGCGCAGATATAACAAAACCGCCGGTATCGGTTCCCGTCAGCACATCGCATAGTTTAAGATAGTACGCAAAACCAATATCCTTAAAACCATACATCAAGAAGCTATCTGCGTGCATAAACATATACGAATACTCCGGTCTGTCGGTTCCTACAATTTCAAGTGCAGGGGCAAGACCAAGTAACAATACAGCAATAATGCCGACAATTATAGTCAGGGATTGGGGGGTAGAAGGTATTTTAGGGCGAGTGGTTGTGACAAAGAGCAATATGAACAGCATAAATGCCATCAAACCATCAAACCAAAAAGGAAAACTCATAATTCTAACGTTTAACAAATGAGATTATCTTACGGCGTTCGGCAGCAGTGGTACCCATGAAAAGTATTATCAACAGACAAGCTAAAACGACTGCCGGCAATTGTAGGAAGAGCGACGATATATAGGTCACTATCAAAGCACTCAATACTCCCATCGAGACAAGGACCACAAATACAGGCAGTATAGCCTTTGTGATAAATTCGCCAACTCTGAAGCCCCACTCTCGTTTAGCCAATATGGTGATAGCTATATTGTTGATAAAATTGGTAATCGCCATTGCCAACAATGCCCAATAGAGGGGCAATCCGCATCTGAGCATAACGTAAGCTAACGGCAGAGCAGGCAGCAGGCAGCATATCTCGATTATCTGATACTTCTTAAGTTCGCCATAACACTTGAAACATAAGTCGAGTGGCGAATGAATCGAACGAGCAAAACCATAGACCAAAATAGCTCTCACGAACTCCACAGAATATTGAGGCACCTCGCCCAACCATATTTCAAGCACAAGCGGAGCATAGATTCCGATAGGCACTGCAATTATCAGATAGAGATAATTTATCAGCTTTGTCGATAGGAATATCAAGTCGTGAAACTTGTCCTCTTCGCCCGATGCGAATTGTTGTGTGGTTTGAGGGGCAAATGCCGTGGAGAGTCGATCCGAAACTTGAGAGAGTCCCTTAAGCACCTGTACGCTGATTGCACGAGCAGCATTTGCAATCACTCCGCCAAAGATATTAAGCACCATATTTATACCTTCGGTATATACCGAAAGGGCAAAGTTGCCCAAGAAGTTCCATCCGGCAAACTTAGCCATCTGCCTAAAGAGTGGCACATCGAAATATCCCTTATGTCTGCATTCGGCAAACGAATGGTGACAATAGAGCATATTGATAAAGCGCACCAAAAGCGATACTGCCAAGATTATAACACTATACCAAATGAGTTTGTTGCAGGGTATAATGATTACTGCAAATGCCGCCATAAGTTGCAGGAAGCCCTCAAATATGGCAAGACAGGCATAGGCATTAAACCTCTCGTTGGAGATAATCACTGCATCATAAGGCACAGTCATCAGCATTGCTATTGCCGAAAATATCGAACACTGAAGGACTATGTAGGAGTCGAATAATCGCCCCTCGGGAATATTCAGATAACAGTTCAATGCCCACACACCCAACAGCTCGGTGGCCAAGAGAAATATCAGGCTCAGTCCCCAATGCAGTCGTTTGCTGATAGCAAATATATTGCTCAGCACCTGTAAATCTCCGCTCGACTTTTCATAATTGAGGAATCGCTGGGTAGCAGATGCAAAAACCACTCTGAGTGAGGTGAAGAGCGCGACAATACTTCCCACCAGATTATACAACCCGAAGTCCTCGGCACCAAGACTCTTGAGTAGAATCCTTGATGAAAAGAGCATCAAAACAATAACAAAGAATGTTCTGAGGTACAGAAATATAGCATTCTTTGCTATCTGTCGTTTGTTAACCTGAGCCATTGTATTGCCAACTTTCAACTACTTATCCGACTGATAACCCCTAAGCCACTCATCGTTATCCAGATACCACTTTACGGTCTTTTCGACACCCTCCTCGAACTGGAGCGTAGGTTCCCAGCCGAGTTCGCGTTGGAGTTTCGAGGAGTCGATAGCATATCTGGCATCGTGACCCGGGCGGTCGGTAACATAAGTTATAAGCTCCGAAGAGTAACCCTCCGGATTGCCAAGCAGGCGGTCAACGGTCTTGACCAAAATCTTTACTATATCGATATTCTTCCACTCGTTAAAACCTCCGATGTTGTATGTGTCGGCGACCCTGCCACGATGGAATATCAGGTCGATAGCTCGCGCGTGGTCCTCGACGTAGAGCCAATCTCTCACGTTGTCACCATTGCCATAGACGGGCAATGGCTTTCGGTTTCGTATATTCTTGATAAACAGCGGTATCAGCTTTTCGGGGTATTGATAGGGACCATAGTTGTTCGAGCAGTTGGTAACTATGGTTGGTACTCCATAAGTGTCGTGATAGGCTCTTACAAAGTGGTCCGACGAGGCTTTCGACGCCGAGTAGGGCGAGTGGGGATTATACTTGGTTGTCTCTCTAAAGAAATTGTCGCCATATGCCAGATGATGCTCCGACGAGGAGGCAGTGGTCGAGAATGGTGGCACTATACCCTCAGGATGGTTCATCTCAAGGGCACCATAGACCTCGTCGGTCGATATGTGATAGAAGAGCTTACCCTCATAACCTTCGGGTAGCGACTCCCAATAGAGCTTTGCTGCCTGAAGCAGCGAGAGCGTACCCATCACATTTGTACGGGCAAAGGTAAAAGGATCCTTAATCGAACGATCGACGTGGCTCTCTGCAGCAAGGTGGATAATCGCATCAACCTTTTCGCGCTGCATAAGTGCATAGAAAGAGTCGAAATCGCAAATATCCATCTTCACAAACTTGTAGTTGGGTTTATGCTCGACATCACTCAGGTTTGCAAGATTGCCCGCATAGGTCAACTTATCGAGGTTGATGATATTGTACTCGGGGTATTTGTTGACAAACAGACGTACGAGGTGACTTCCGATAAATCCGGCACCACCTGTGATAACTATACTACGCTTTGCCATTTGTGTTACTCATTTTTTTAAGTTCTTTATACATCGCTCGAGCGACTCGGTCCAATGGGAAATCTCCAATCCGAAAACACGCTTAATCTTACTCTTGTCGAGTACCGAGTAGGCGGGGCGTTTGGCTGCACTCTTATACTCATCGCTCAGACACGCCTCTACCCTGCACTCCGTAGCCGAGCCGTAGCTGGCTATTGCCACCGCAAAATCGTACCACGAACAGACACCCTCGTTCGTGTAGTGATAGATTCCCACCTGCGAGATATTATAGCTATCGGCTATATGGTCTATCACACGTGCAAGGTCGAGGG
The DNA here is from genome assembly GCA_964521245.1 of uncultured Alistipes sp. Classification (GTDB taxonomy): domain Bacteria; phylum Bacteroidota; class Bacteroidia; order Bacteroidales; family Rikenellaceae; genus Alistipes. Next base: position 29,846 of record CAZFQU010000002.1, read on the forward strand.
CATAGGTTGGTGTTCCCACTTGGTCTTGCACCACCTTGACATTGGGTTTGGTTGAGGTGAGGTTGAGCATCTTCAGGCAGAAGTTGTTGCCAAATTCGGAGTAGAGCCACGCCGTACGAATAATCACATACTCACACCCCGAAGAGCTAATCATCTGTTCACCAAGGAACTTTGTCGAGCCATAGACTCCCATTGGCGCACACTCATCGCTTTCGGTATAGGGGATGTTGTGCAACTGACCACCAAAGACATAGTCGGTCGATATGTGTATCAATAGTGCGCCTGACTCCTTGGCTACGATTGCCAGATTTTGCGGAGCTTGAGCATTGAGCAGGTGACACTGCTCCTTATCCTGCTCTGCCCTATCGACATTGGTATAGGCGGCGCAGTTCACTATCACATCTATCCTATGTTCACCAACCGCTCGGCGCAGAGCATCAATATCTGTTACGTCGAGCCGAAGTGTAGGCTCGAAATCACTCTCCACTATATCCGAAAAGATATACTCAAGGTTGCTGCTTTGGGCAACTACCTTGAGTGTCTTACCGAGCTGACCATTGGCACCCGTAACAAGTACTCTCTTCATCAGACAATCTGCGACTAATCGAGATTAGGTTTTTGTGTATCTTTCAGTTCGTCAATCACCTTCAGCAGATACTGACCATATTGGTTTTTGAGCATCGGTTCGGCAATCTGACGCATACGCTCGGCTGTAATCCAACCCTGACGATAGGCAATACCCTCCAAGCAGGCAATCTTCAACCCCTGACGTTTCTCCAGCACCTCGATATAGGTCGAAGCCTCGGAGAGGGAATCGTGCGTACCCGTGTCGAGCCACGCAAAGCCTCTGCCGAGGGTCTGCACTTTGAGCGAGCCGTCTGCCAAAAATATCTGGTTGACGGTGGTAATCTCATACTCACCTCGTGCCGAGGGTTTAATTTCGCGCGCTATATCCACCACTCTGTTGGGATAGAAGTAGAGTCCAGCAACAGCATAATTACTCTTGGGCTTTAGAGGTTTTTCCTCGATTGAAAGGCAATTACCATCACTATCGAACTCCGCTACGCCATATCGTCGAGGGTCACTCACCCAATAGCCAAAGACCGTTGCCTTACTCTCCTCTTCGGCTGTGCGCACCGCCTCGTTGAGCATCGATGTAAAGCCTACGCCGTGAAATATATTATCGCCCAAGATTAGACAAACGCTATCATCGCCTATGAAGTCGGCTCCAATGGTAAATGCCTGAGCCAGCCCGTCGGGCGAGGGTTGTTCGGCATACTCGAAACGCACACCATAGTCCGAGCCGTCGCCAAGCAGACGCCTAAACGATGGCAAATCGTCGGGTGTCGAGATAATGAGAATATCCCTAATGCCTGCCAACATCAAAACCGATATCGGATAGTAAACCATCGGCTTATCATAAATGGGCATCAGTTGCTTCGATATGCCCTTTGTGATTGGATAGAGGCGTGTACCACTGCCGCCTGCCAAGACAATACCTTTCATAACTAAATATTCAGTTTCGGTGCTTCTTATTGCTTATAAAACTCCTTATACCACTCTGCAAAGCGGTGCAATCCATCTCTAAGCGCAGTTTTGGGTTTGAACCCAAAATCTGCAATCAATTCATCGATATCGGCATAGGTAGCTGCCACATCGCCCGGCTGCATAGCGACAAGCTCGGTGTGTGACTCGAAATCATAATCCTCGGGGAGCAGCCCTACATTTATCAGTTGCTCTTTGAGCAGTGCCACAAAGTCGAGCAGTGACTCTGGAGCATTGTTGCCGATATTATAGACCTTATAGGGGGCAACGGGCAATCCATCTTCACCCTGCTGGCGCTGGGGCGAGTGTTGCATCACTCGCACTACGCCCTCCACAATATCGTCAATGTATGTGAAGTCACGCATCGAGTTGCCGTAGTTGAATATCTGAATCTTATCGCCACGCAGCAAGCGATTCGTGAAGTCGAAGTATGCCATATCGGGGCGACCACAAGGTCCATAAACCGTAAAGAATCTTAGGCCCGTACTCGGTATGTTGTAGAGTTTACTGTAAGAGTGGGCCATAAGCTCGTTGCTCTTCTTCGTTGCAGCATAAAGACTCACGGGGTTATCGACCTTATCATCCGTACTATATGGCACCTTGCTGTTCGAGCCATAGACACTCGACGAGGAGGCATAGACCAGATGCTCGACATCATGATTGCGACAAGCCTCCAAGATGTTGTAGAAGCCTATGATATTGCTCTCGATATAGGCATCGGGGTTGGTTATCGAGTAGCGCACACCTGCCTGTGCAGCAAGATTTACCACAAGGTCAATCTTATAGCTGTTGAATATAGACTCAAGGGCGAGTTTGTCGGCAATATTTTGCTCAAAGAACACAAAGCGCGAAGAGTAGCCCTGAAGCCCGGCGAGTCTTTGATGCTTTAGTCTGACATCGTAATAGGGCGAGAGGTTATCTACACCGATTACTTCTACCCCATCGAACTCTTCTAATAGTCGCTTGGCCAAAGCTGCACCGATAAAGCCGGCAACACCGGTTATCAGCACGAGCTTCTCATTGAGATTGATATTCTGTTCTAACATAGTTTTTAGTCGCGTTGGAAGATGTCGCGTGTATAGACCTTATCCTTCACATCATCAAGCAGCGTATCGTAGCGGTTGGCGATTATGGCTTGACTCAACTCCTTGAAACGCTCCAAGTCGTTAACCACAAGCGAGCCAAAGAATCTCTCGCCATCCTCAAGCGATGGTTCATAGATAATCACCTTGGCACCCTTCGCCTTGATTCGCTTCATAATTCCCTGAATTGCGCTATGGCGGAAATTGTCGGAATTGGACTTCATCGTAAGACGAAAAACTCCGATAACCACATCCTGCTCGGTCTGCTTATTCCAATAACTCGAGGCTGTATAGTAACCTGCTTTGGCAAGCACTTGGTCGGCAATGAAATCCTTGCGTGTGCGGTTGCTCTCGACGATGGCTGTCATCATATTCTGAGGCACGTCGGCATAGTTGGCAAGCAGCTGCTTGGTATCTTTGGGCAGACAGTAGCCACCATAACCGAACGAGGGGTTGTTGTAATGTTTACCGATACGGGGGTCAAGACCCACGCCCTCGATTATCGCCTGAGTATCCAATCCCTTCATCTCGGCATAGGTGTCGAGCTCGTTGAAGTAGCTGACTCTGAGAGCCAGATAGGTATTGGCAAATAGCTTTACCGCCTCAGCCTCCTTAAGACCCATATACAGCACATCGACATCCTTCTTTTCGGCACCCTCTTTGAGCAGCTGAGCAAAGGTGTGAGCAGCCTCGAATAGGTGGTTGCCCATAATTTGCTTTATAGCCTCGTTCTCCTCGTCAGCATTCTCGATGAGTTTCGGATAGCCAACAATTATACGACTCGGATAGAGATTATCATAGAGAGCTTTACTCTCGCGCAAAAACTCGGGCGAGAAGAGCAAGCGCAGTTTGTGACTCTTGTCCAACCCCTGAAGTCTGAACTTTTGGGCATACTTGACGTAGAGCGAACGACAATACCCCACCGGAATAGTACTCTTGATTATCATTGTTGCCTCGGGGTTGACCTCCAACACAAGGTCTATCACCTCCTCGATATGGTGAGTGTCGAAGAAGTTGAGCTGAGGGTCATAGTTGGTCGGGGTTGCTATAACCACAAACTCCGCATCGCGATATGCCTCCTCGGCATCGAGTGTTGCTCTGAGGTCGAGTGGTCTGTTTGCAAAATACTCCTCAATATACTCGTCACGAATGGGAGATACTCGACGGTTAATCTTATCGACCTTGTCTGCCACCACATCAACAGCCACAACCTGATTGTGCTGAGCCAACAATGTGGCTATCGACAAACCCACATACCCCGTTCCTGCTACTGCTATTTTCATTGCTTAGAGTGAAAATTTTTGGTTAAACTAGAATTTTTTACCAAAGATTATTCCGAAGAATGTCTTACACAAAATCTTGATATCGAACAACCACGAGCGATGCCCAAGATAGTAAAGGTCATACTCCAAACGTCTGAGCATCTTCTCCATAGTATCTGTATAGCCGTTATAGAAAGTGGCATAGGAGGTAACACCGGGGCGAATTTGGTAAAGATATTCATATCGTTTATCGTGTTCGATTATTTGGTCGATATAGAATTTCCTTTCGGGGCGAGGACCTACAAAAGCCATATCTCCGCAAAACACATTCCATAGTTGAGGTAGCTCGTCAAGGTGGTGTGCGCGTAGGAATTTCCCTATCTTTGTCAGACGAGGGTCATTATCACCTCCACCATGGCTGAGTTGAGGACCCATAGCTTCTGCATCGATTCTCATCGTGCGGAATTTGTAAATCATAAATGGTCTGCCAAATCGACCTATTCTCTCCTGCTTAAAGATTGCAGGACCACCATCCTCTTTTCTGACAAGTATGGCACATATCAAAAAAACAGGCAAGAACACAATCATCAATATCAGCGAGGCAACCATATCGAACATTCGTTTCGAGTTACGCGCAAAGTCACTCATTCCGTCTTTGATAAACTTATCTTTTGGAACAAGGTGACTTATGTGAGTTTGTGTATCAAATCCTCCCTTAGCTGCAAGTATCTCCTTAAGTTTGTTTACCCAACGTAAGTAATCGTTAATATCGAATGGTTCTGAATGAACTATGATGCAATGCGTCCTATCCTCACCTCGCTTCACATCATAAAAAGTTCTCAACCTCTCCATAATATTCTTGTTAACAACAGTATATGGCATCTGCATTGTGGTTGAGAAACTTTGAATACTATCAATGGATTTATTTTGAATCACCAATCTAAGCGAGTAGGCAGAATAACCATAAGCAATCCAAGAGTGCATCTCCTCATTAAAGTAGAGATGTATGGTCGAGAAGTTGTTCTGTTTTTCGTTAAATGTTATCAATTCCAAATTCATAATTCACCATGAGATAGTTAATACTATAGTGGATTGAAATATATTAAACGAGCCAATCTTTACACTAAAGGCTGAATAAATCCATCGGTAACTTCAGCCAACATCACAGCAGCTACGCCCTCGATGAGTATCACCACCCCGCGTTTGCGGGCTGAGGTGGGCTTGACAAATCGACCCTCGATGCCGTCGAACGCACCGCCGACAATCTTTACGGGAGTACCTTTAGCCACATCCACCTCGTCGGGTGTCAGATATATCACTTTCTCGCTCTGAGCCTTGCTTACTGCCATAAATTGTGCCATCTGAGCCTCGGGAACCACTATCGGCACATTTTTGCCATCTATGGGCTGAGTGTGGTATTGCAAATAGTCTATCCCGCGTTTCAACTCCTGAATACGGCTCTTGGTCGAGCGAACAAAAATCAGGTTTGTTATGGCAGGCACCAACCGACGGAGCTTGCCCTGTCGCCTGTTGTTAACAATCTCATATCGCATAGGCACAAAACACTCCACATCGTGGCTTAGCAAATACTCCTGAGCCTTAAGCTCTCTGCCGTATGTAGCACTCATCGCAAACCAGACAGACTCCTCAGCTGTGGTTTTATCCATCTCTGCGCTCATAAAAACAGCTCTTTTTCGAATATTATTTGCTGTATGCACATTCTCTTGGCTCCCCAACACAGCACGCTTGTAGCTCTGTATCAGGCTATTAGACTCAATATTAGTGTTATGCATTGCACACACAACCCCTCACTTCAAAGAGCCCCTAACGGGCACTCATTTTCAATTTTATCCTAAAGGATAAGGTAATCATCGCAAAGTTAATAAAATTTCTCAATATATACCTATTCCGAGGGTAAAAAAAATCATCGTTCTGAAGAAAAAGTAGTACAAATAACTCCTTTTATTTCATCGATTTAGTTCTTAAAATTAAAAAACAACAGCTACACGCCAAATTACTCAAATCATTTTCATCCGTAAAACTTCATATTTTATCTATATTTTTCCGCTGTTGGTTTTATGTTTTTCAGTATCAAACAACAAAAATAAAGGCACCTGAATCTTGACGATTCAGGCACCCCTAAAAATTCTCTTGCAGCTCGACAAGCGAGCCTTATACAACTACAAATCTAAAGGCTCATACTCCAAGCCCCAAGCATCGGCTACCGACTTATAGACAACCTTTCCCTCGACAATATTGAGTCCCTTGCGCAACTCTTCGTTCTCCTTGCAAGCCTTGCGCCAGCCCTTATCGGCAAGTTGGAGTGCGTAGGGCATAGTCGCATTGGTGAGAGCGAGAGTCGAGGTATAAGGCACAGCACCGGGAATATTTGCCACGCAGTAGTGCAAAATACCGTCAACATAATATACGGGGTCCTCGTGGGTTGTGGGGTGCGAGGTCTCGAAACAACCACCCTGATCGATAGCAACATCGACCATAACCGTACCCGGCTCCATAACCTTCAACATATCGCGCGTAACGAGCTTGGGAGCCTTTGCACCCGGGATAAGTACCGAACCAATAACAAGGTCGGCAGTCTTAAGTTCCTCGCGGATGTTATACTCCGACGACATAAGGGTCTTTACGTTCTTGGGCATAACGTCAGCCAAGTAGGTCAGACGCTGAAGCGAGATATCGCAGATTGTCACATCGGCACCTGTGCCGGCAGCGGTGCGTGCAGCAGCCGTACCAACCACTCCCGCACCAATTACAAAGACCTTTGCAGGCTTAACGCCCGGCACACCGCCCAAGAGCTTACCCTTACCTCCGCGGGGCTTCTCGAGGAAGTATCTACCCTCTTGGGTTGACATACGACCTGCAACCTCCGACATGGGGATAAGCAGCGGCAACGAACGGTCTTTGCGCTCGACGGTCTCGTAGGCACAACATATAGCACCACTCTCAATCATAGCCTTGGTGAGTGGCTCGCTCGATGCGAAGTGGAAATAGGTGAATACAATCTGACCCTTGTGAATGAGCTTATACTCCGAGGCGATAGGCTCCTTCACCTTCACAATCATATCGGCAATGGCATATACCTCCTCGATGGTCGAGAGAATCTTCGCACCCGAGGCGATGTAGGCGGCATCGTTAAATCCGCTGTTGTCGCCTGCAGAAGCCTGCACATAAACAGTGTGACCACGCTTGGTCATCTCGTGAACCCCCGAAGGTGTCATTCCGACACGATTTTCGTTGTTCTTAATCTCTTTTGGAATACCGATAATCATACTCTAATATTTTAGGTTTTAGGTTTAGATTCCGCCTCACTTCGAGCATATTGCAGTCCATAGAACTAATTGCGATGTGTGAAATTAAGCATAATTTTTCAAACCGCAAAAAATAGTCCGACAAAATTTGCAACCCAAGGCTGAAATAAAAACCAAAGCCCTAAAAATAAATAATGATGCAAACGTAAATCTGCATCATTATTTATATTAAAGCCTAAATTCTAAAAAGCGGAGACGGCGCGCACATAGGTGCTGCTGCTCTTACTGTCGTAGTTGGTGCTGCCATCGAGCATACCGACACACCACGCACAGCCCCCATTGTATTCCGCAGAAGACCAACAATAACCTTCAGATAGTTTTTCGTTAAAAGGCTTAAGGACTTCATCGAATGCCTCTCTATTTCTAAGTACAGCCTCAAGCTCTGCTTTTGCAGGCAGATACCACCCTTCGCCCAAATCTGCACACCAAGCAAATGGCGGGAATCGGTAACGCCAATTGGGAATTTGCTTCACCTTTGCCATATTATATGCACCATCATACTTATCAGTACCGAGCAGACGATTGCGGTCACCTCCATCCGACGCCCATACAATACTTGATGACCTTTTTACACTAAACAATTTGCCGTGCTTGCCACCATCCGTCACTTCGAACGCCACACCTAATACGCCATTCTTGCTTACGATATCTCCGATTTTATAAATATCTCCTGCCCTATACTCTCGTACTATAGGTCGGGGATTTGTCGGAGTTGACGGCGTAATAGAGGTTGAAGGTGAGGAGGATGGGGTTTGAGCAGTTGTGATTAGAGAATATAGTGAGTTTAACGATTACCACATTCATTTTCACTAATTTTCCTAAACTCCAGCTTAATCCTTAACCAGCACCACATACTCTCCGCCGTTAAGCGAGACGTGGTAGTTGCTGCCCAAACTGATTGAGGCTCCGCTCATAAGGTTTTGCCACACTCCGCTTTTAGGGACTGCGATATCAAACTCAACGTGGCTGTTCGAGAAGTTTGAAACCACAATAACACTTCCCTCAGCGGTCGAATAGACCAGATGTTTACCTCCGAAATCGCCATCCGAAGCGTGAAATGTGTTACACTGCACGTCGTTATGGCTATACATAGCTTTGTGACCGGCTCGCCACTTGAGAATCTTTCCTATGGCATTGTATATGGCGCGACGGTCCGAATTGTTGTAGTACTCCCATTTCGCAGGCTTTTTGCCCGTACGTCCATTATCCTCGATTGAAACATCGTAGCCAAGTTCGCCAAACTGCCACATCATCTTAGGGTAGGGCGAAAGCAGATGGATTGCATAGGCTCCCTGAATCTGTTTCGAGAGACGACTCCAACTGCTGTTGACCCACGATTGACCCCAAGTCACTGCCTTGTAGGCCGTGCGCTCCTCGTCATGGCTCTCGAAGTAGCTCACTCGTCCCCACTCTTCCGACCCCTTGAGGTCGCTCGAAGAATTGTAGCCCATAACAGTCTGGTAGTATCCCTCACACTCGTTGTTCCATAGCAAAATATCTTTGTGGCAGGCAAGCTCGTTCTCCTCCCACCAGTCGGCAAAGTGTTCCAATATTATATAGGCACTGCTCGAGACCTCGCGAATGGCATTCGCATAATCCTTAATGATGGCTATTCGCGAACCATCGTAGCCACTCCAAGCACCCACATCGTCGCCCGTATTGGTTTGTGTCAGACCCTTCGACAGGTCGAAACGATAGCCATCGACCTTGTACTCCCGAATCCAATATTTCAACATATCTTTGAAGTATGAGCGAGTCTTCCAATACTCGTGGTTTAGGTCGTGATAGACATTGTAGGGGTGACGAGCGACGCGGTTGAAGAATGGGTTTTGCGATGTGGTTGTATTAGCCGATGAATCCCACCACATCTTAGCCCAAGGGAAAAGACCCGTAGCGTGGTTGATTACCACATCCAAGATGACAGCTATGCCGCGCTTGTGGCACTCGTCGATAAAATACTTATAATCCTCTGAGGTGCCATAAGCCTTGTCGGGAGCAAAGTAGAAGCATGGATTATAGCCCCACGAGTCGTTGCCGTCGAACTCCTGAATAGGCATCAACTCGATAGCCGTTATGCCCAAGTTCTGGAGGTAGTCCAACTTCTGTGTAGCCGCACGCACCGTTCCGTCGGATGTGAAGTCGCGCAGCAAAAGTTCATATATCACAACCGAGTTTTTGGGTGCGGGTGTAAACTTCTCCACCTGCCATTGATAGGCAGTGGGCGAAAGTTCGAATACCGACACTATATCCGAAGTATATGCTTCGGGATAGGGCTTGAGGTTAGGGTAAGTTGAAGAGCTGATCCACTTGTCGTTCCAAGGGTCGAGGACCTTTTTCGAGTAGGGGTCTGCCACGCGAATACTCTCGTCGATAAGGTATTGGTAGCCATACTCCACGCCCTCACTCAGCCCCTCAATCTTGGTCCAGAAGTAGTCTCCATCGCGCTTCATCATACCCGCGTGAGTGAGCGAGTAGTTGTTCCAATCGCCAATTACGAATACCGAACTTTTGCCCGGCGCGTAGAGTGCAAATGTTGCGCTGTTGCCCGAGATGGTTACACCATCGCTGATACCCGACGGACGAGCTGCGTACTGGGTCGAGCCGATGACCGAATATCTAACCACCTTCTCTACGCTCTGCTCACCATCGGTAGCCACAGCCCTAAGTTCCACATCTTCGCCCGCATTTGGCGTGTAGGCATAGGTTATGCTGCCTGCCGACGAACACTTTATCATTTCGCCATTCTTGTAGAGCGAAACCTCCGAGGCTCTGTTCTGGTTGACCTGAATCACCACTTGGTTGCCTGTTCGGTAACAATCTCCGTCGCTTGGCGATACTATATCGACCATCAGTTCGTCACTGACCACGTCGATAAATATATCTCCGTTTGCCGACTTTATCTCCTTCGAGCCATCTGCCGAGCGGAATACGAATGCCAACTTCTCAACCTCTATGCTTTGTGGTATGCCATAGAATGAGCGCACACCGCCTTTCAGGGTCAGCTGCCAGAGGTTGTTGCCTATGCTACGGAGTTTGCAGTCGGATCTGTTCTCGCTCCACGAAGCCTTGATATACCTCCAATCACTGAGCGAAGAACTTGCTGAGGTTATTACTCCTGTGTGGGCATATATATCACCCGTAAAGTTAGCCATCGAGCTGTTGGCTGCATTCAGAGTAAGAACTATATCGTCGGTCGAGTTTTCGGTTACAAATTTGGGCTGAGTCGATACCAAAGGGTAGTGGAGCGGAAGGTTGTCGCCATCTTCAAGCTCCACCTCGAAACACTTCATCGGTTGTATCAGATTGCGGTCAACTATAATCTCCTTCTGAGTACTTTTGGTGAATATATCGCCATCCGTATCTGTCGCCTTAATGGTAAAACCTTTGCTGAATGTTGTCTGTGGCAGAGCAAACAAAAACGATGTGGGCGAGCTGCTATCTGTGCTGAGCCTTATTCCTTGCAATGACTCAATACAGATGTTTTTTGATGCCCCCTCCTTCATCGTTACGCTGACCTCTCCCTGCTCTTCTACCGTGACTAAGGCTTCGCCCGATATAGGCTCGTTGTTGTTGCCCGTAAGCTCCACTTTGCTGATAGTGGTGGAGGAGCCATAGAGCTGAATTTTCAGATATCCACACACATTCTTCAGTCGCAGATAGTGGTCCTCGCAAGATTCGGTGGCAGCCACCAATGGATTCGAATCGTCGCCAAATGAGCCTTCGGCGTAGTTCTGAACTGAGGGTATGTTCAGACTCAATGTGCCATCTGCCCCGACTTGGTTGCTCTCGCTGTAAGGATAGATGGCATAACAACGCTTAAGCTCCCTGCCCGAGGCACTGCCACTCTGCTCTGAGTCGAATCTGCCCCCATCGCCACTGTATGTGTAGCGGATGTTTGCATCGACCCCCGGGAAGTAAGATATCTGGTCACCCTCGAGCCATACCACCTTGCTCTCGTCGATGAGCTGAGTGCGTGTATCCTCGTCGAGTCGGGCATAGATGCTTTGTGGTATCTCCACTTTCGGAAACATAGGCTCTATGCTCTGCTCTGTGTAGTTGCAACTCCAAGCTGCCAAAACCACCAATAGTGTGGTTAGAAGTTGTGAATGTCTCTTCATATCGCACATCTTTTTACCAATCCTCTTCCTCTTTCGAGCCTTCAACATCTTCTATTTCTACGCCAAACGATGCGGCAAATCCCTCCTCGACTCTTGTGGACAGAATCTCTATCTCGGGAGTTATGTAAGTGGTATTGTGGTGAGTTGTCATTGTGTTGGTCTTCACTTTTTTCTCTAATACAAATATATATATTATTTGCTCCTATTGTGTGGTTTCGTTTGCTAATTTTCAGTTTTGGTCGGCAAAGATACAAAATAAGTATCATTTGTGCTACATAATCATTGCTAAATATTTTCACTCAGATAAAGAGTCGAGCAATAAAAAACGAGCATATTGCACCATTATTCCGATTTTTTAGTACATTTGCGCCGATTTTTCTGATAATAACAATATTTGTTTAACTTAAACTTATGTATGTATGAATAGAGTTGTCAAGTTTTTAATCATTGCACTTTGTCTGTTCGGCTCGTTTGAGGGCTTTGCTCAGAAGGCAGACCGTATTTTGGGTGTCTATGAGGCAGTCGAGGAGGGTAAGGAGTCGAAGGTTCGATTCACCAAACTCTCGAACGGAACCTATCAGGGTCAGATTTTCTGGCTTAAGAATCCCAATAATCCCGATGGTTCGCCCAAGTACGATTTGAAGAATCCCGACCCAAAGAAACGTGCGGTTCGCTCCGATAATATTGTTGTGGTGTGGGGTGTGAAATACGATGCCGAGGATAATGAGTGGAATGGCGGAAAGGTTTATAACCCAACAAGCGGCAAGACCTACGATGTTGAGATTACCTTTACCGACCCCAAGACCCTCAACGTAAGAGGCAAGCTCGGTCCCTTCGGCAAGTCGGTGTATTGGAAGAAGATTCAGTAAGCGGTCCTTCCCACAGATAACATATCGTGTAATTTGTTTGCAGGGTCAAATAATTTTTGCTTATTTTGCATAACGGCAAAAGGCAAAACTGATTATGAGAGAAATTGACCCCAAACTTACTTCCCGAGCTAAGGCTTTTCAGATGTGGATGAAATCACCGATGCCTATGGTGACCTTTCACAAGACATTCACCATTACTCGCCTGTTACGTCGGGCAGCCAAGTCGGGCTACAAACTCAATATGTTGATGTGTTATTGCATAGGCAGAGCAGCAGATAGGACCAAGGAGTTCTATCTGTTGCCTGTGGGCGATAAGCTGATGGAGTTCGACCACCTTGCCATCAACACTGTTGTTATGACCGACAACGGCACAATCAATACTTGCGATGTGCCTTACAGCGAAAATCTTGAGCAGTTTAATGCCGACTACCTGCGCCTGACACAGATGGTCAAAACCTCTGACCGGAGTTATGACCTTGGCGATGATTATATGGTTATTGGCACATCTGCTCTTACCAAATGCGATATCGACGGGGTGGTTAATATCTATGCCGGATTCTTCAATAACCCCTTCTTGGCGTGGGGCAAATATCGCAAAGGATTTTTCAAAACCACGCTCCCAATCTCGTTCCAATTCCATCATACTCAGATGGATGGACCGCAATCAACAGCCTTTCTTAATAGGCTCCAAGAGGAGTTCGACCGACTCTAAATTTTCATTCCAACCAAGCAATAATAGCTGCGTGTATGAGGTGTTTTAAGTCGCTGCTTTGTTGTGTGATGACGTTGTGTGGTTTTTCGCTTTATGCCCAAAACTACGACAATGAGCCATACTACCCGTACGAGAGCCTACACTCCGAGCCTGAGCCGCTGATGATTCGCACCGATAGTTCGCTCTTCTATCGGGCAATCAGTCTTACACCCCAACTCTATGGCTCGCTCAGTCGCAGTAGTGTGAGCTTCGTGGCTTTTAATCGCAGGGGCGAAAGCCGTTTCGACGAGCCACTCCGCATGGGGCGTCTTAACTTGGACTATTCTACCTACTCTCTGCTCTCACGTCTGCTCGAGGAGCAAGATTATCTCTCCCTCGCCCCGTGGCTTAATGCTTCCAACAATGATTCGCATCGTCTTACTTTAGCCCTCACCGATAGGGGCTATCGCTCGTCGATTGGCTATCGGCATCAACTCCTCACCCGGCGTGGTTGGACCTCGTCGCTCTATGCTGGTGCGCGTTTTGGTCGTGATGGGGCTGTGGCTGCCGTCGGGACCGACAAGGTCGAGGGAGCCTGCCTCCTGCAACGCGAGTTTGATAATGGTTTGTCGTTGTCGCTGATGGCAACTTTTACCGCCTCGAAACAGATGCTCGCATCCTCATCTGTCGAGGAGACCTACTCACTTACGGGCAACAATCTCTATAACCCTGCATGGGGATTCGACTCGGGTAAGGTGCGCTCTTCGCGTGAGAGCAGCCGCCTGCTGCCGGTCATCTCTTTAGGGCTGGAGAAGAGAGTTGGCAAGGGGAGCATAATTCGCTTCGATGTCTTATCCGAGGTAGCTATCCGCAGGTTAAGTTCTTTGGCGTGGTTCGATACCTCGTCACCTATGCCCGACTACTATCGTAAGTTGCCCAGCTACTACTCCGACCCCAAAGTTCGGCAAATAGTCGAGGAGTCGTGGCGAAATGGAGATACTCGCTACACACAGATTGATTGGCAGGAGCTGCGCCTGCAAAACAGAATGGCAGGTGGCGAGGCTAAATATATAGTGCAGGATGATGTGACTCGGCAGCTGAACCTTGCACTTGTACTGAGTGGTAGCAGTCAACTTTCGACCAATCTGATGATAGACTATGGGCTGAGAGCAATAATCCGCCGTGAGCGTAATTTCCTCTGTGTTGTCGATATGCTCGACGCGAAGTATCATACGGATATCGATTTCTATCTGCTCGACGAGGGCTCCTTTTCGCACAACACCCAAAACAATCTTCTCTCACCCAACCGACAAGTCACTGAGGGCGACAGGTTTGGTTTCGATTACTCGCTATTTGACTCCTCTCTCTCGCTCTTCTCCTCTATCGACTATTCGTTCGGTGGACTACGTATGGCTGCCGAGCTGGAGCTTACGCGCAGCGATATGTTTCGTCGTGGCTACTACGAGAAAGAGCTGTTTGCCGGTGATGGCTCCTATGGGCGGTCTGATGTGCAGAGCCTCTATCCCTATCGTCTGAATCTGCTTGCGGGCTACACCTTTAAGCCCAATCACCACCTTTCGCTCTCACTCGAGCTTGAGGGACGCGCTCCGCAGATTGATAACCTGTTTATGCAGCCCGAGTATAATAATCGTTGCTACGAGGGCGAGTTGGAGAGCAGGGTCAGCTCGCAACTGCGCTTTGTGGGCTCCTCGGGCAAGGTGAGATATGAGCTTATGGCATTTGTCAACCTTGTGCGAAATGCAATGCAGAGCATAAGATGTTATGACGATGTGAGCTATACGTTTTGCGACCGTCTGACTCAAAATATCTCGACTCTGAGCTATGGCGTCGAGGCGGCACTATCTGCCCGACTTCACAAACGGCTTCAGCTGTCGGCTACCGCTTCGCTGCTCAGAGCAACCTATGTCGATAACCCCGTCGTAACGCTCTATGACGATGCCGATAACACTCTCCTTAGCGACTCTTCGCCAAGCTATATGCGAGGTCTGCACCTTGGGGCAACTCCCCATCTGTCGGCAACTGTTGGCTTAGACTATTTTGCCCGTAGCTGGGGTGTGGGCATAGATTGTGCCTATGTGGGCTTCAGATACTCCACTCCCAACTTCTCGCGCCGTACGGCTCGTGTTGTCGGTCTGCTCTCATCGCCCGAAGAGCGCGAAGAGTTTATGGAGCAAGGGCGTTTGAACGATGCACTGAGATTTGACCTCTCGGCGTGGAAGAGATTCCGACTTGGCAAAAAGTATGCTCTGACACTCTTCTTGAGCCTGAGAAATCTGCTTTCAGACAACGATACCGAGTACGATGCCTACGAGAGCCATAGGATAGTGCGCCAACGCTATGGCGAGAGCTACGCCTTTCGTCCTCAGGGCGACAGACTAAGCTACTCGTATCCCCGCTCTATATATTTCAGTGTCGGCTTTAAGTTCTAAGCTTTATAAAGCTGATTTGCGACGAATCAACCCTCCCGTAGCGAGAGATTTTTTTGATTTTAGAGGAGCAGATTTTGTGCATCGTAATAAGAAACCCAGGTGGGTAGTACCCTAATGTATGTCCCACTCGGGTTTTGTTTTTTGCGACGAATCAACCCTCCCGTAGCGAGAGAATTTTTGATTTTAGAGGAGCAGATTTTGTGCATCGCAATAAGAAACCCGGGTGGGTAGTACTCTGACGTACGTCCTATCGGGGTTTTGTTTTTTTATTTTTTGCGACGAATCAACCCTCCCGAAGCGAAAGAGATTTTTTGATTTTAGAGGAGCAGATTTTGTGCATCGTGAAAAATGGCGTGGAAGGATAGTATTAGAAATACAGCCTTTCACGCCATTTAAGGGATGTGCAAAATATGCCCTATAAAATCGAAAAATTAGAGTTGACGGAGAATCTCTGCCATATGATCCCAAAACTTCTGAACGGTTGCTATCTCCAATCGCTCGTCAGGAGAGTGTACGCCACGAAGGGTGGGACCGAAAGATACCATCTCGAGGTGGGGATACTTCTCGAGGAAGAGACCACACTCCAAACCTGCGTGAATAGCCTTGACCTTAGGCTCGTGACCAAAGAGCTTGACGTAGGAGTCAACAGCTACCTTCAGCAGGTGCGAGTCGGGATTGGGACTCCAGCCCGGGTAACCGTCGGAGTGTGCCACGTCGGCTCCTGCAAGGGTGAATACCGACTCTACCATCTGCATAACATAGGTCTTGGCACTCTCGACAGAGGAACGCTGCGACGAGGTGACAATAATCTGATTGTCCTCGGCAAACTTAACCGATGCCAGATTGGTCGAGGTCTCGACGAGTCCGGGAACAGCAAACGACATAGCGATAACGCCATTGGGTACGCCTACGAGCGAATAGACCAGACCGAACTGAGTCTTCTCGTCGAGCAGGGTGTCAACCTGAGGCATCTCGTTGAGTGTTATGCGGAAGTTAGGCTCTGAGTGTTTGAACTCCTGCTCAAGGTCTGCGGCGAAGAGTTTGTAGTGTTTCTCGAACTCGGACTTATAGCACGAGGGGATACCGAAGATTGCATACGCCTCGCGCGGGATAGCGTTACGCAGGTTACCACCATTGAAGTAGCTCAGACGCAGACCATAGCTCTGCATACCATCCCACAACAGGCGTGCTACGCACTTGTTGGCATTGACTCTGCCCTTGTTGATATCGTCGCCCGAGTGACCACCCAAAAGGTCAGACACATCGACACGATAGTAGAGGAAGTTCTGGGGGGCAGGCTCCTCATTGTAGTGGAAGGTTGCGATGGTGTCGATACCACCCGCACAGCCGATGAATATCTCGCCCTCATCCTCAGAGTCGAGGTTGAGAAGATACTTACCCGTGAGCATACCCTCACCCAGCTCGAAGGCTCCCGTAAGACCGGTCTCCTCGTCAACGGTGAAGAGTGCCTCAAGTGCGGGGTGCTGAAGCTCCTCGTCGAGCAGTGCAGCCATAGCAGCAGCCATACCGATACCGCAATCGGCACCCAGAGTCGTACCCTCAGCCTTCACCCACTCGCCATCGATACGCGTGCGAATGGGGTCGTTATCGAAGTCGAACTCAACGTCGGAGTTCTTCTCGCAAACCATATCCATATGTGACTGGAGGATAACTGCGGGGTGGTCCTCATAGCCCTTTGTTGCAGCCTTGCGGATTACCACATTACCAATCTCGTCGGTCGAGTAGTCGAAGCCGTGCTGCTTGGCAAAGGCTACCAAAAAGTCGTGTATCTTCTGCTCCTTTTTCGAGGGGCGGGGTACACGTGTGATTGCATCAAACTGCTCCCAAATGAGCTTGGGTTGAAGATTAGAAATTGCTGACATAATTATTTTTAGTGTTTTACTTTGGTTTACAAAATCAACTAACTTAGCAAAGGTACTAAAAAATTTGTATATTTGCACTATGAAACCAAATTTCAGAATCGGATACGGTTATGATGTTCACGCCCTGAAGGAGGGGCTTAACCTATGGTTGGGAGGTGTAAAGATTGACCACTCAAAGGGTTGTGTTGCCCATTCGGACGGCGATGTGGCCATTCACGCTATTTGCGATGCACTGCTCGGAGCAGCTGCTTTGGGCGATATTGGCAAGTTGTTTCCCGACTCGAGTGACGAGTTTAAGGGTATAGACTCGAAGATTCTGCTCCGCAGAGTTGTTGAGCGGCTCCTTGAGAAGGGGTACAGAGTGGGAAATGTCGATTGCACAATTGCCATGCAGCGACCCAAACTTCGCCCCCACATCGATTTGATGCGCGAAAGACTTGCTGAGGTTATGGATGCGGATGTTGATTGCGTATCGATAAAGGCTACCACCACCGAGCATCTTGGCTTCGAGGGTCGAGAGGAGGGGGTGTCGGCACACGCCGTAGCGTTGATTTATAAGATGTAAAGGTGCTTATATCTGCATCTTAATTATGTTTATACAGACTCTGTCTTGACTTTACATAAGGATGGAAACGATGAGATCATCGAGGTAAAATGGATTGATAACAAGACGATTATTCTTTACTTTAGAGGTGATTCAAATGGTCTCGTAGAAGATATGGTCTATACCTTGACCAAGATAAAATAGTTTCTACTTTACAACATAGCAGAGGGGTGTCAGAATAACATAAACTGACACCCCTAATCGTTCTCTTTCAGCCATTAGAGTTGTGTGATTGTTCCCGAATACTGAACGGGATTATACCACGGATTGGTGATGGTGAGGGTTGCACCACCCATCTTGCTCGATATATCGAGCGTGAAGGTGTAGGTCGAGGCTGAGTAGAGCGAGGTTTGGAAGCGCACAATCCACCCCTCGGGGGTTTGCTCGGTGGTGTAGTTCTCGACCATCGGCACCGTATAGTTGATAACCGTCACGTAGTAGGGCGGAACATAACCCTTGATATAGGGAATACAGACATCAACCGTACCATCCCAGATACCAACCTCGTAGTGGGGGTTGGTGATTATGCGCATCGACCCTGCCGGCTCCTGCTGCATAGTCTGTGGATTGAACGTAAAGTGGCGCGAGAGGACTAACGAATCGACAAACTTGGCATAGTCGTCCAGACGCTTTTGACGACGCTGTTCTCTGACTTCGCGCTTCTCGCTCTTAGCCGAATTTTTGGACTGCTGGGCATCACCATCGCTCACTATGGCAAACGTAACGATACCTACCATCAGCAGTGTGACGAGTGTAAATAGATACTTTTTCATAGGCTTGACGTTTTACTCACACCTACGAAAACAAGAATAGTACCAAGCTACTTCAACAGTGACTTCAAAAATTGTCCGGTATAGCTCTGAGGCACGGAGGCTATCTCGAGAGGAGTACCCGTTGCCACTACCCTACCGCCATCTTTTCCGCCCTCGGGACCTATATCGATTATATGGTCGGCAACCTTCACCACATCGAGGTTATGCTCGATGACGATGACCGTATTGCCCCTATCGACCAACTTATAGAGTACGTCGAGCAGCTGGCGTATATCCTCGAAATGCAGACCTGTCGTAGGTTCGTCGAGGATGTAAAGCGTACGACCCGTATCGCGCTTCGAGAGTTCCGAGGAGAGTTTTATGCGCTGACACTCGCCTCCCGAGAGGGTTGTGCAGGGTTGACCTAAAGTAAGGTAGCCCAAGCCCACATCCTGAATAGCCTTCAGCTTGAGATAGATGTTGGGGATATTCTCGAAGAACTCGACAGCCATATTGACCGTCATATTCAGCACATCGTTGATGCTCTTGCCCTTATACTTGACCTCGAGGGTCTCCTTGTTGTAGCGATTACCGCCACACGTCTTACAACGCACATATACGTCGGGCAGGAAGTTCATCTCGATAGTCTGCACACCTGCACCGCGACACTCCTCACACCTACCGCCCTTGACGTTGAATGAGAATCTGCCCGCCTTGAAGCCACGTATTTGAGCATCGGGGGTCAGCTCAAAGAGCTTTCTGATATCGGTAAAGACATTTGAGTAGGTTGCCGGATTACTACGCGGGGTGCGACCTATGGGCGACTGGTCAACCACCACCAGTTTATCGATATGCTCCACACCCACAATCGAGGTGTAGGGCAATGGTTGGTCGAGCGAACGATAGAGCAGACGGCTCAATATCGGACGCAGAGTGCCATTCACGAGCGACGACTTACCCGAGCCACTCACTCCCGTAACACAAATGAGTTTGCCCAACGGGAACTCCACATCCACACCCTTGAGGTTATTACCGCAGGCACCTGAGAGGATTATACTCTCGCCACTACCCTCTCTGATGGCTGACGGAAGCTCTATACGTCGTCTGCCCGTAAGGTAGTCGGCGGTTATGGTGTTGGATGCCACTATATGGTCAAAGGTTCCCGCAGCCACAATATTTCCGCCCCTGCGACCCGCCAACGGACCCACATCGACAATGTAGTCTGCCGAGCGCATCATATCCTCGTCGTGTTCGACCACAATGACCGAGTTACCCGCATCGCGCAAGGCTCTGAGGCTCTGTATAAGGCGACGATTATCCCTCTGATGCAGACCTATCGATGGCTCGTCGAGGATGTAGAGAACGTTAACGAGCTTCGAACCAATCTGCGTTGCGAGTCTTATTCGCTGGCTCTCACCGCCCGAAAGCGTACGCGACGAGCGACTAAGCGAGAGATAACCCAAGCCCACATCCACAAGGAACTTGACCCTTTCGCTAATCTCCTTGATTATCTCGTGAGCTATCTTGCGCTCCTTGTCGGTCATCTCTGCCTCGACGGAGGCTATCCACTGCTGAAATTCGATTATCGAGAGTGCCGACACCTCGGCAATATTTTTATCTGCCACTCTGAATTGCAGCGACTCCTTCTTCAGACGCGACCCTCCACACACCGAGCAGGGCTTATAGACCAGAAATTGTCCGCGCCACTTCTGTCCCTTCTTCGAATCCTCATCGTCGAAGCGCAGGATATACTCTGCCACACCCTCCCACGAGTATAGCTCCACACCCGACGAGTAGCTGAAGTCGGCGTGGTTGATGGTCACAGGCTCCGCATCGCCATAGAGTATGGCGTTGAGGGCTGCCTCCGAGAGACTTTCAACGGGGTCGTCGAGCGTGAAGTCGTAGCGTCTGCCCAACTGCTCTAAGACGGCAAAGAGCATATTGCCTCGACCCTTGCCCAAAGGCTCCACGGCACCCTCTCTGAGCGAGAGCTTAGGATTGGGGATGAGCTTCTGCATATCAAATACTGCCTCCTCACCCAGACCGTTGCAGTGGGGGCATGCACCCTTTGGCGAGTTGAACGAGAAGGTGTGGGGTGCAGGGTCCTCGAAGGCTACACCCGTTGTGGGACACATAAGGTGGCGCGAGTAGTAGCGCACACCCTCCGAGCCGTAGTCGTAGATAGACATCGTACCCTTGCCCTGACGCATCGACTCCTTGAGCGAGGTCATCACCCTCTCGCGAGACTCCTCGCCGGGTATTAGGCGGTCAACCACAAGGTCGATGGTGTGTATCTTATAGCGGTCGAGCTTCAACCCCGAGCCAAGTTCGCGAATCTCGCCATCCACTCGGGCATAGATATAGCCCTTCTTTGACAGGCTCTCGAAGAGTTCGCGATAGTGACCCTTTCTGCCCTGCACGATGGGCGCAAGCATAGCTACCCGTCTGCCACCAAACCCTTCGATTATAAGGTCGCATATCTGCTCGTCGGAGTAGTGAACCATCCTCTCACCCGTTATGGGCGAGTAGGCACGCGAGGCTCGGGCATAGAGCAGACGCAGAAAGTCGCTAAGCTCGGTCACAGTACCCACCGTCGAGCGTGGATTCTTGTTTGTGGTCTTTTGCTCGATAGCCACCACAGGACTCAGACCCGTAATCTTATCTACGTCGGGTCGCTCCATCGCCCCCACGAACTGTCGTGCATAGGTCGAAATAGTCTCCATATATCGCCTCTGACCCTCGGCATAGATGGTGTCGAAAGCCAGCGACGACTTACCCGAACCCGACAAGCCCGTTATGACCACCAACTCATTGCGCGGAATCTCCAGCTCAACATTTTTCAGGTTGTGAACCCTTGCACCTATTATGTGAATTTTATCCTCTCTCATCGCTACAACAATTCAAGCCCGTAAAGATACAAAGAAAATGCGAAAAAGGAAAAGTCGAGTCTAAACAAATCTTTCTGCCGAGGTTTGTTTCATGTTGCGTTGCACGAAAACCCTATGTTTTGATGAAACGAAACATGCAACAAAATACTTAGGGGACAAGCTACAAATTAGTTACTCAGTTCATCCAGCCGAGCAGAGTATTGACTCCGTCTGCCATCGAGAGCCAACCCACAAGGTCCAACAAGCAGACAATAACAACACCGATGGTAAAGAGTCTGACAAACCTCACGCCCCAACCTATGGCATAGTGCGAGGCGAGGACTGCACCGATAATGTTGCCCAAGCCGTGGAGCAGACCATAGGCGTAGTGTACCTGACCATTGAGCATAAAGACCACGAGCGAAAAGGGACTCGACACAAAGATTACGAAGCCCTTGAGGATGTTGGCAGTGATAATATCGAGCTTAAGACTCCAGATGGTCACAGCAAGCACCACATAGCCCAAACCGATATAGATATAACCTCCGTAGAAGCCTATGAGCAGAAACCACACATAGTGCCAGAAATTGAGCCTAAGAGAGTGACCACCATTGACCCTGCTGCGATGGCGGTCGAAAATCATATAGACAAGGATGACTGCGAGTACCACACCCATACAGATTTTGAAGGTCTGGTCGCTAATATGGGTGGCAAGCATCGAGCCTAAGATGTTGCCCACAACAGTCGGTATGGAGAGCAACAATCCCGCCTTCACGTCGAGCATTCCCTTGCGGATGAAGGTGAGCGAGGCGGTGAGGTTTTGAAGTACGACAGCTATGCGGTTGGTGCCGTTGGCAACTGTGATGGGCAGCCCCATAGCCGTAAAGATTGACATCGAAAGTATGGTTCCGCCACCGGCAAGCGTGTTGATGATTCCGACAATGATGCCGGAACCTATCAACAGCGTTATTACTTGCCAAGTAAGCTCCATAGTCACTTTTATTTAACTCACTAATAGAGCGTTAGACCTTAAGGCAGAAGTCGTCGGCATCCTTCCACGCGGGGAAAGCGTCGCGGAATCGAGCCTGAGCCTTCATATCAAGCTCGGCAACGAGGATAGCCTCTTCGTCGGCAACCTCCTTGAGTATGCGACCTCTGAAGTCGATAATCTGCGAATCGCCGGCATAGTGCGAGGCGGGGTCGTCGCCCACACGGTTGACACCAAACACATAAGCCTGATTCTCCACGGCGCGCGCACGGAGCAGAATCTTCCAAGGCTCGCGACGGTCGGCAGCCCACGATGCACAATAGAGGATGGCATCATAGTCGCCACGGTTACGGCTCCAAACGGGAAAGCGCAAATCGTAGCAGATGAGCAGGAGGAATCTTACGCCCATATACTCCACAATCACACGCTCCTTGCCGGGGGTGTAGTCACGACCCTCACCGCCCGGGCGGAAAAGGTGACGCTTGTCGTACCACGTCATCCAGCCATCGGGCTTGATGAAGAACATACGATTGCGGAACTTGCCCTCGTCGTCAACGATAACTATGCTGCCCACAACAGCCTTGTTGTACTTCGCAGCCCAACCCTTCATAGCAGCGATGGTGGGACCATTCATAGGCTCGGCAACTGCCGAAGCTCGGAGCTTGAAGCCCGTGGAGAACATCTCGGGCAGAAGCACAAGGTCGGCATCAGCCTTAGCGATAAACTCCTCGACAACGGGAAGATTGCTCTCGGCACTCTCCCACTGCATATCGTACTGACAAATTGCTACTTTCATTTTATCAAAATTTTAGGTTCGGTTATAACTTATTCATAAGGTTTAGCTTACAAATATAAGAAAATTTTTCTAAGTTTGATGGCTTTTGCTTACCTTTGCCCCAAAATATAGAGTTATTTACCCAAAATAGATATAAAATTATGCTCAGAGCAGGTCGCAAATACACACTCTCGGTCAGTCGCATATCGGACTACGGAATCTATCTTAGCGACTCGGAGCAGCAGGAGGTGTTGCTGCCCAACAGATATGTATCGCTCGCAAACAAGGTGGGCGACCAAATCGAAGTCTTTGTCTATCACGACTCGGAGGACCGCTTGGTGGCTACAACCGAGGAGCCTCTGCTCAAGGTGGGCGAAGCGGGATTTTTGGAGGTTGTCGATAAGACCGTTCACGGAGCATTTCTCGGATGGGGTCTGCACGGCAAGGACCTCTTTCTGCCCAACCGCAATCAGCAGGGAGGCGTAACCCCCTCGCGCCCCGTATTGATCTATCTCTACGAGGACAACATCACGGGCAGATGTGTTGCCACCACCAAGCTCAAGCAGTATATCCACAACGACGGCGACATTACCGTAAAGGTGGGCGAGGAGGTTGACTGTCTGGTAGCATCGCAGAGCGATATAGGTTGGCGAGTGATTATCAACAATCGCCACTGGGGTATGCTCTATCGCAACCAGCTCTTCCGCACAATCAAGCTCGGCGACCGTCTCAAGGGCTACGTCCACAAAATAACCGAAGACAAGCGTATCGACGTAAGTCTCCAGCAAAGAGGTTACAAAGAGGTGAAGAATGCCTCCGAGAAGCTGCGCGAGATTATCAAGAACAACGGCGGATTCATCCCCTTGAATGATAGCTCCTCGCCCGAGGAGGTGGCACGTATGACCTCGATGAGCAAGAAGGTATTTAAGCGCGCCCTTGGCGTGCTGCTCAAGGCAGGCGAGATTGAGTTTATCCACGACGGCACAAAACTCATAAAGCGATGAGCAAACGCATTATAACTGCCGAGAGAGTCTCGCGCGATGAGTCGGACAACTTTGTCTTTCAACGCTCGATTTTGGCTTATTATGAGGCTTCACAGCTCATCTATGGCGACGTGTTGGAGATTGGCACCGGCTCGGGCTACGGCATCGAGATTGTAGCTCCCCACGCCCAACACTTTACAACCATCGACAAACACCAAGCCGAGGGACTTTCTTTGCCCCCCAACAGCGAGTTTGTGGAGGCTACGGTACCCCCTCTACCCTTCGACTCCGAGTCCTTAGACTGCGTCATATCGTTTCAGGTCATCGAGCATATAAAGCGCGATAGGGAGTTGGTCAAGGAGGTGCATCGAGTTCTCCGCCCGGGTGGAAAGTTTATCGTTTCGACTCCAAATAAGTCGATGTCCCTGACCCGCAATCCGTGGCACGTGAGGGAGTACACCCCCGACGAGTTTACCCTGCTTCTGAGCGACGACTTCAGCTCAGTGAAGGCTATGGGTGTCGAGGGCAACGAGCGAGTGATGGAGTACTATGAGAAGAACCGCGAGAGTGTTAGGCGCATAACCCGTTTCGACGTTTTCAACCTGCAATATCTGTTGCCTCGTCAGCTGCTGCAAATACCCTACGACCTGCTCAACCGACTCAATCGTCGTCGTCTGCTCAAGGAGAACAACGACCTCACACGCTCAATCAAGATGGAGGATTATAGGCTCACTCAGGTCCATAGTCGCTGTTTCGACCTGTTCTACGTAGCCACCAAGTAGGCTGATTGTTAGAGCAAAGAGTTCTCTTGCCACCTAAATTACCCCATACGAGGTATATCGTAAGGTTTTTTTAAGTATATTTGCAGTCGATTCTCAAGGATAGTTGCGGGTGTAGCTCAGCGGTAGAGCATCGGCTTCCCAAGCCGAGGGTCACGGGTTCGAACCCCGCCACCCGCTCAAAACAGAAAAAGGACCTGCCTAAAAGCTTATTAGACAGGTCCTCATTTTGTCAGAAGTTGTATCAGATATT
This sequence comes from uncultured Alistipes sp., assembly GCA_964521245.1. Lineage (GTDB taxonomy): Bacteria > Bacteroidota > Bacteroidia > Bacteroidales > Rikenellaceae > Alistipes. The sequence goes on from CAZFQU010000002.1 coordinate 55,073, forward strand.
CTTAGCTGAACTGTACGTCGTCAAGCCCCATATCCTCATAAGTTGACCTGAGTTCATCCTCGCGGTCGGAAATAACCAACAGCTTGTCGCCATTGAGGAGTTCGGTCTTACCTTGGGGTACGAAGTAGTCGCCATCACGACACACCATCACAACAAGTGTATTGTCGGGCAGAGTAATATCGCGCAACGTAGTACCCTTCTCGAGCATCGATTTGTTGACCACAACCTCAGATATAGCAGAGTTTATACTGTCGTGCATCTTGATATTGAATGCAGCCTCACGCTCCTTGAATGCCAAGCCAAGCAGGTTAGCCACACCACTTACGGTTGTTCCCTGTACCAACAACGAGAGAATGGTTATCAGATAGACGATGTTGAACATCAGTCGAGCCGACTCCTCGGGTACGCCATTGAGCATCGGATAGGTGGCAAAGATGATAGGTACGGCACCTCTAAGACCCACCCACGAGACATAGAGCCTTGCCTTACGGCTGAAGTTGCGGAACGGACTCAGACAGAGCAACACGGCTGCAGGTCGAGCCACGAACATCATAAATGCACCTATGAGCAATCCGGGAATCAACACCTGAGGTTCGATAAGCTCCAAGGGGTTGACCACCAAGCCGAGCGTAAGGAACATCACAATCTGCAACAGCCACTGAAAACCATCGAAGAAGTTGGTCATCTCGCCCTTATGCTCCAACTTAAGGTTACCTACCACCAAGCCCGAGATATAGACTGCCAAGTAGCCGTTACCGTGGACCAAAGCCGTAAACGAGAAGGAGAGGAAGGCAAAAGCGAGCAGCAAGACGGGATAGAGAGCCTTGTTCGATATGTTTATGCGGTTGATTGTAAAGACGGTCAGCCTACCAATCAGATAACCCGAAACCGTACCCATAATCATCTCGACAACAAACATCACCAATCCGGAGCCGACGGATGTGGAGCCTCCACCTTGCGTAACAACGCTGATGAGGAGTACGGTCAGCATATAAGCCACCGGGTCGTTAGAACCACTCTCAAGCTCGAGCAGGGGTCTGAGGTTCTGCTGCAAGCCCTGTTTCTTAGTTCTCAGAATCGAGAATACCGATGCCGAGTCGGTCGATGCCATCATCGAAGCGAGGAGCAGAGCTACGGCGAAAGGTATCTCGGCACCAAAGAGGGGCATAATAGCATAGGTGAAGCCCGCAACACAGAGAGCCGTCAACACCACTCCCACCGTCGCAAGCACCACTCCCGGGGCAAGGATGGGTCTGATTTGCGAGAACTTGGTCTCCATACCACCCGTAAAGAGGATGATACAGAGGGCAATCATTCCCACAAACTGAGTAGCCTCGAAGGAGTTGAACGATATGATATTAAAGCCACTGAATGCCATACCTACGCCCAAAAACAAGAGAAGCGATGGCGCACCCAGACGATAGGCTGCCTTACCGGCAAGCACTGCGACGAAGAGCAGAATAGCTGCAACAAATACAAAATTTTCAGTTCCTATCTCAATCATATTTTTAGTTATTTCGGTTGTTTAGTACTTTAAGGCAGTTAGGTTTACCCCACTCTTCGGGCAGCAACTTTCTGCTATTTTCTGCAAAACTTCAACTCCTCCAACGGGCGGTATTCCAAATCGACATATTCGAAGGATTGATACGCCCACCACCTGTCGTCGGCAGCAGTATAGAGAGCCACAATGATAGCTGCGCCCGAGGTTTGGCTCAGGCTCTTAAGTCCCATCACGTCGCCCTTTTGGCAACAGTAATGCACCTTGCTGAGCTGCTCACGCTGAAAGTTAAGCTCCAAAGGCTTAAGGTAGCAACCCGTCTTCAGGTCGTAGGGCATACCCTCCGAATCGAAACTTCGTAGCGCAGTGACTATGCCACCCACAAACACACAACTCCAACCAAGGAGCAGAAGCCCAATCTTCAAACTCTCAGCCTCGGGGTTGAGCCATAGTGTAGTGGCAACCAGCACAACGATTCCGGCAATCGAAAGCGCAATGGGACCAAGCACAGGTCGGCGACGTTTAACAATCTCGTTATTTGAAAGAGCGCACAATTGGCTGCCCATAATATTTTTGTCCATAATTCTAAAATTTAGCGGTTATAAGTTCTCAAATTAGTTTAATGATATCTACACGCCAACTGCTCGAAGATGCGGAGTTTACCACAAGCAAGGTAAATAAGCATCTTGAGGGCGAGCGCATGGTGAAGTCACCTTCCTTTTGCAACTTCTAATCAGACCGCTAAATAATAAGCCGACAGAGCATCGCTCTGAGGTGAGCGGGTGCTGGGTCGGCATAGTACGACAAAATGTAAGAACTCTTTATAGGCTTGAGCCAACTACCTCTGAGGTTAGTGCCAAAGAGGTGAGACTGACCCGACGAATTGACACGCGAAGGGGTTTTGTGTGTAGAAAGAGAAACCTCGTGAGTGATGATGCGCACTTGTGAGGGCAGTTGCATCGACTCGCTTTGCGACGATGTATGAAGAGAATATTGACACTCTGTGTGCGATGTGTTGACTGAGTTTGGTCTGGGCACAGACTTTTTGCCACACTCAGCCACACCGCCCGACCAACAAAGGACAAGCAGCAAAACAGGGAATATGAGTCGCAACCAAAATCTCATCTAAAACGACACTTACTATCTCTTCAGGTGGAGTTAAATTACCACTTGGCAAAGGTAGTAAAATTTATGAATCTAAAAAACTACTCCGGACAGATTTATCACTATTGCGGAATAAAAATGTAGGTAATGGTTCCTCGCTGGCGTTCGGGAGCCGAAGAGTCGATGTTGACCGTCGAGTTGCGAGCAGCCCTGAGAGCCACCTGACGCATATAGTCGTCGCCACCCGACAGCACCTTGGCACTCACCACCTTGCCATCGCGTGCCACCTCTATCTCAACAATAACCTCGCCACCACCCTCGCACTGGAAGGCTGGCACCTGAAGATTGCGCTCCGTTCTTACGGGGTTGTTGATATCCAGACGTACGGTAACATATCCCGCCACCTTCCTATCCTCGCGCTTCGAGTCGTCAGAAGAGCCATTGTCACCCCCTTTGCCTATCTCACCAACCTCTTGCAACCCCTTTTCGTAGGCTTCGCGGTTGGCTCTCATACGCTCGGCTGTGGCTTGTGCTTGGGCATTAAGCTCGGCAGCGTGGTTACCTCGGTCGGTCTTAAGGTTCTCGTTCAGGGCATTCTCGTTGGAGGTGGTGTTCTGCACCTTGCTCCAGTCGAACTCTTCCTGCGAGGTAAGGGAGCGATTCTGCTCCTTGAGCCTTTCCAACTCCTGTTCCAAATCCATCAGCTGATTGAGGCCGATATACACCGTTTGGTCAACCTTGTCGGCTCCGACTATAATCTTCGCACTGACGAAGGCTATTGCCACAACAAGATAGACAATCAGAGTGATGGACAGTCCCACACGATGGTCGTATGCCCAAACACCCCAATCCTCCTTGCGATTATCGAAGGGCAGAGGGAGCTTTGGTCTGCGCTGACCGGCTCTGGGGTTTCGACCTCGAGGGGTGTTTTGTTGACCATTGTTTATATTTTGTGGTTGATTCTTCTCCATCTAAATCAATAATTTTGAGCAAAAGTACGATTTTTTTGTTAAAAATACCTATATTTGTAGGCAAAACTGTAAACTAAAATATTTATGGCTTCGAAACAACAAACACTGAAAGCTCCCATTACCTTCTCGGGTAAGGGACTGCATACGGGTCTTCAGGTTACGATGACCGTTAAGCCTGCACCCGCAAACAGCGGTATAGTTTTTCGCCGTGTTGACCTCGAGGGTCAGCCCGTAATTCCTGCACTCTGTGATTATGTGACCGACACTTCGCGCGGTACTACAATCGAGCATAATGGCGCAAAAGTATCGACCATTGAGCATATCATGTCTGCCCTTTGGACCTTGGGCGTTGATAATGCCGAGATTGATATCAATGCTCCCGAGACCCCTATTATGGATGGTTCGGCACGCGAGTATGCAGCAGCATTGGTAGATACAGGCTTGGAGGAGCAGCTCGCCGAGCGTCAGTACTACCACGTTACAGAGAAGATGGTCTATACCATCCCCGAGAAGGGTGTTGCCATCATCCCCTATCCCGGCGACGAGTTCTCGGTATCGGTACACGTTGACTACAACTCGAAGGTTATCGGCAACCAATACTCTACCTTCCAGCCCGGCGACAACTACGCAGCTAAGATTGCTCCCTGCCGTACATTCGTCTTCCTCCACGAGTTGGAGCCTCTGATGAAGATGAATCTTATCAAGGGTGGAGACTTGGACAATGCAATTGTGGTCGTTGAAAATCCCGTATCGGATGAGCAGCTGGAGCATCTGAAGTCGATATTCAACAAGCAGGATATTCAGATTACGGGCGGTTATCTGAACAATCTCGAGCTTCGCTTCAACAACGAGCTTGCCCGCCACAAGCTCCTCGACCTGCTTGGCGACTTCGCACTCCTTGGTCGCAGAATCAAGGGCAGAGTGTGGGCTACGCGTCCCGGACACTTTGCCAACACCGAGTTTATGAAGCAGGTTAAGCGCACCATTCGCAAGGAGGGCGAGAAGCCCCGCTTCAAGTATGATTGCCGTCAGACTCCTCTGCACGATATTAACTCCATTCGCAGAATGTTACCTCACCGTCCTCCCTTCTTGTTGGTTGACAGAATCTTCCACCTCGACGGCACGTCGGTAGCCGGCATTAAGAATGTCACGATGAACGAACCCTTCTTCGTGGGTCACTTCCCCGAGGAGCCTGTAATGCCCGGTGTGCTTATTGTCGAGGCTATGGCTCAGTGTTCGGGTATTTTGGTGCTTGGCACTGTACCCGACCCCGAGAACTACTCGACCTACTTTATGAAGATTGACGGCGTAAAGTTCAAGCGCAAGGTTGTCCCGGGCGATACCCTCCAATTCGAGATTAACCTCTTGGAGCCTATTCGTCGCGGTGTAGCTCTCTGCGAGGGAAAGGCTTTCGTTGGCGACACACTCGCTTGCGAGGCAGTGATGATGGCTCAGATTGTCAAGAACAAGACTAAATAAGATTACAAAACTATATAAATCCAAACTATGATTAGTCCTTTAGCCTATGTTCACCCCAACGCAAAGTTGGGCGAGAATGTAACCGTTGAACCCTTTGCATATATTGCCGACAATGTGACCATTGGCGATAATACTTGGGTTGGTCCCGGTGCTGTGATTCACTCAGGCGCACGAATCGGTAAGAATTGTAAGATTCACACCGCAGCATCTATCGCTTGTCTGCCCCAAGATTTGAAGTTCAAGGGCGAGGAGACAACAGCTGTAATTGGAGATAACAACGATATTCGCGAGTGTGTTACCATCAGCCGTGGTACGGCATCCACCGGCACTACGATTATCGGCGACAATAACCTTTTGATGGCTTATGTTCACGTAGGTCACGACTGCGTTATCGGCAGCAATTGTGTGGTTGCAAACCGCGTATCGTTTGCTGGTGAGGTACACGTTGGCGATTGGGCAGTTATCGGTGGTCACGCCGCAATTCACCAGTGGACCCACATTGGCGCACACGTGATGATTCAGGGCGGTGCGCTGCTGGGCAAGGACGTTCCTCCCTATGTGATTGTCCGCAACGATACTATGCGCTATGCAGGTGTCAATCGTGTGGGTCTTACCCGTCGAGGCTTCAGCTCCGAGCGCGTAGCCGAGATTCACGATGCTTGTCGTATTCTCTTCCAGAGTGGTCTGAACTATATCAATGGTTGCGACGAGGTGGAGAAGCAGATACCTCAAAGTCCCGAGCGCGATTACATTCTCGAGTTTATCCGCTCCTCGAAGCGTGGCATTATCAAGCCCTACGCAGCAGGAGGTGAGGAGTAAGCTCGCGAGAGAACTAAGCAGAATGAGGGGTTGTCCGACTTTCGAGAAGGACAACCTCTTTTTTGTATCGCAATGATAAGGTAATGATGCCAAAAATAGGGGCCACCCATCTAATGAGCAGCCCCAAAACACAGACCTTAAGTCCTACTACTTGAGACGAAGGAAACCTATGCCGAATCGCTCACACGCTGCACGCTCGAGCATCTCGCGAGCCGAGGGGTCAGCAATCGAGATAAGAGCCTTGGCACGCTCGGCAAGATTCTTATTTCTCAGATATACAATACCATGCTCGGTTGCGATATACTGTGCTTGGAAACGAGTGGTCACTACACCTGCACCCTGAGTCAAGGTGGGGACAATCTTCGAGATACCCTTGTTGGTAATCGACGGCAGAGCGATGAAGCACTTACCACCCTCGCTCAATGCACCACCATACATAAAGTCGTGCTGACCACCGACACCCGAGAAGATGGTGGTACCGATAGAGTCGGCACAAATCTGACCCGTGAGGTCAATCTCGAGAGCCGAGTTGATGGCCATAACCTTCTGGTTTTGACGGATATTTGCAGGGTCGTTGGTCCAAGCCACATCGCGGAACACCACGTCGCGGTTGTCGTGCAGATAGTCATACAGACGACGGCTACCCAGAGCCAAGCAAGCTACCGACTGACCGGGATAGAGCTTTTTGAGCGAGTTGTCGATAATACCCTTTTGAATCAGAGGTACAACACCATCGGTCATAGCCTCGGTGTGCAGACCCAGATGTTTGTGGTCGTAGAGTGCATCCAAAACCGCATTGGGAATACCACCCACACCAATCTGAAGTGTGGCACCATCGGGAACCTCGGCAGCAATGAAGTTACCAATCTTGCGCTCAACGTCGTTAGGCACAGCGATAGGCAACTCGACAAGCTCCTCGTCGCCACGCACAAGGGCTGCAATCTTCGAGACGTGGATTACAGGGTCACCAAAGGTGCGGGGCATAAACTTATTGACCTGAGCAATGATGGTCTTCGAACACTCGGCTGCCGAGAAGGCGAGGTCTGCCGAGATACCATACGACACATATCCATCCTCATCAGGCTCCGACACGTTGAGCAGCGTTACATCCAAAGGCACCTGACCACTGCGGAAGAGGAAGGGAATCTCACCCAAAAAGGCGGGAATAGCCTGAGCGACACCCTCCTTGATAGCCTTGCGCACGCAGTTGGCTACGAAGAAGCTGTTAGCCTCAAACGAATCCAAAAGTTCACGCTTGGCATAGGGTGCATCCTCCTTGCCGATGGCAAAAGCCGAATAGACCTTCACGCCGCGCAACTCACCTGCACGCTCGGTCATGGCTTTCACCAACACCTCGGGGATGGAGGTCGAACCCTGAATATAGACCGAATCTCCCGACTTGATAAGGTTTACCGCATCAGCGGCTGACATATATTTAATATCTGCCATTAAAATCTTTTTGTTTTAAGTAATTAAAAATCTCGGCTGAAGAGCTTCAGACGCTTATCCAGCTCGTCATACTGCGACTCGGAGATGTTCGAGGTACAACCTCTAAGACCCTCTCTTGCACTTCCTGTGCCACTCAAAGGTATTGCACTCACGCCATAGTAGATGAGCTTATTGATAAGCATCTCGCTGGTCATATCCTTATAACCGAAGGTGAAGAAGAAGCCATCGGCAACATCTTGGTCACAATCCTTGTCATAGACAATATGGAAACCGTTGCGGAGCATAATCTCCTTAACACGCTCGGCTCTGCGACCATACTCCTTGACTGCCTCGATGTAGTTGAACGTACCATCGGCAGCAGCCTTGAACATAGCTGCCATAGCATACTGCACGGTGTGGGTTACACCTGCCGACTGACAGTAGAGAATCGAGTGTATGAGATTACGACCGAAGTGACCCTGACCATATCTGCGCTTGAAGCCATCGAACTCACGCTCGAAGAGGTTCTCGCTCATCACGATAAGCGCACCACGCTGACCTGCGTAGGAGAAAATCTTGGATGCCGAAAGCAGCTGAATGAAATTGTCGGTATAACGGGCAACAGTGGGCTGATAAGGAGCGCGGAAAGGCACCGAACGATCCTCGCGGAAGTCCATGTTAAGGTATGCCAAGTCCTCGATAACTACCACATCATACTTCGTAGCAAGCTCACCAATAGTGCGCAACTCATCCTCGTTAAGACACATCCACGAGGGGTTGTTGGGGTTCGAGAAGAGGATAGCCGAAATCTTGCCCGACTTAAGATACTCCTCGAGTTTGGGTCCGAGCTTCTCGTTACGGAAGTCGGCAACGTCGAACGACTCATACTTAGCCTCCATTACTCGGCACTGCTGCTTCTGAACGGGGAAGCCCGGGTCGATAAAGAGGATAGTGTCGCGGTCGTCGCGCATCTGCTTACAAGCCAACAGCGACACGAAAGCACCCTGCATCGAACCTACCGTGGGAACTATACACTTCTCGGGAACATCTACGTTGATAAATGCCTTGATGAAGCGTACAGCCTCGCTCTTAAGCTCATCTATACCCGTGATGTTGGGATACTTTGCAGCAATACCCGTCTGGATGGCTTTACGCTCGGCATCGACACCCACCTGTGCAGGCTCCAAACCGGGGACACCCATCTCCATACGAATATATCGCTCACCCGTAGCGCGCTCAATATCCGACACTACGCTCACAAACTGACGAATGGTTGCCGAGCCAAGCTCCTTGGCATTGTGCAGACCGTTGGCAATGCAGATGGCATCAACCAACTCTTTGTTTAAGGGCTGATTCATAACTACATCTTAACGCTATTATCCATACCTGCCTTCAATGCTGCGAGGTTCTTGGAGACAACCTCCTCGCCCTTGCGCGAGAAGATGCGCTCAACACCTGCCTGAATCTTCTCAGCACCCATACCGAGCATAGGAACAGCCGCACCGAGAAGTACCATATTGGCTGCCTGAGCGGGGGCACCTGCCTCCTTAGCCAACTTCTCAACGTCGAGCATAACCACCTGAGGAAGCTCCTTAAGACGTGCATAAAGTGCCTCAATCTCGGGATAGTTGTCGATGTTTACGAAGGGTACGGAGTTGGTCACAATCCAACCATCCTTCTTCAAATAGGGAACATAGCGCAGAGCCTCCATAGGCTCGAGCGAGATGATGATGTCGGCACCGCCCTTGGCAATAAGGTCGCTGGCAATAGGCTCCGACGAAAGGCGAAGGTTCGACTGCACGTCGCCACCACGCTGGCTCATACCGTGAACTTCTGCCTGCTTGATATAGAGGTTCTCGGCAATTGCTGCCTCACCGATAATGGTGGCAATCGAAAGGATACCCTGACCACCTACACCTGCTAAGATTATATCTTTTTTCATCTTGATTTTTCAAATTTAATTGGTTCTACTTAACTCTTTGGGCTACTTCTTCTGCTGCTTTGCGTGACGCTTCAGAGTCTGAATACACTCACGACGAGGTATCACTACCGATACGCCATTGTAAGCAACCTCCTCGCGAAGCACCTGCTTAATCTCCTCCATATTCTTGGGCAGAGGCACCACTACGCGGATATGCTCAGGCTCAACGCCCACACCCTGACAGATAGCCTCCAGACGACCTGTACCTGCCGAGTCCTGACCACCGGTCATACCCGTAGTGAGGTTGTCGGAGATAACCACAACAACATTAGCCTTAGAGTTCACGCAATCCAACAGACCGGTAATACCCGAGTGAGTGAAGGTCGAGTCGCCAATCACAGCAAATGCGGGGTGCTGACCTGCATCAGCTGCACCCTTAGCCATAGTGATTGATGCACCCATATCTACGCACGAGTGGATAGCGCGGAAGGGAGGCATTGCACCCAGAGTGTAGCAACCGATATCGGCAAATACACGCGAGTTCTCATACTCACCGGCAACCTCCTTCAAAGCGGTGTACATATCGCGGTGACCACAACCCTGACAAAGTGCGGGAGGACGAGGAGCCACCAAAGGCTCTGCATCGAAGCTTGCCAAAGCCTCCATACCGAGTGCCTTGCGTACCGAGTCGGGAGTAAGCTCACCTGCACGGGGCAGCTCACCGGTCAGACGACCTGTAACGGGAATGTTCGAGGGAACCAAACCACGCATCATCTCCTCGATAACGGGCTGACCCTCCTCCATTACCATAACCTCCTTAACGCCATCGGCTACCATCTGGGCGATGAGCTTCTTGGGCAGAGGATACTGCGAAATCTTAACTACGGGATAGGGGCAACCATCGGGATAGTTCTCCATAAGGTAGTTGTAAGCAATACCCGAAGCCACGATACCACGGCTCATATCGCTACCCTTCTTATAGAAGTTGAAGCCACGCTCAAGGGCATCCTGCTCGAAGAGCGACTGCTCCTCAATCAAGGTGTTGTATCTGACTCTGGAGTTACCGGGCAGAAGAATCCACTGACGAGCATTCTCGGGAGTAGAGAGCTGGTTCTGCTCACGCTGCTCACCCAACTCAACCACTGCGCGCGAGTGAGCCATACGGGTTGTCACACGCATAAGAACGGGGATGTGATACTTCTCCGAGTAGTCGAATGCCGCGCGGGTCATATCGTATGCCTCCTGCTGCGACGAGGGCTCGAATATGGGAATCAGAGCAAACTTACCATAGAAACGCGAGTCCTGCTCATTCTGCGACGAGTGCATCGAGGGGTCGTCAGCAGCCACAACAACCAAACCACCGTTGGTTCCGGTCATCGCCGAGTTGACAAAAGCATCGGCAGCAACGTTCATACCTACGTGCTTCATACATACCAAGGCACGCTTGCCCATGTACGACATACCGAGTGCGCCCTCCATAGCGGTCTTCTCGTTAGTTGCCCAACGACACTTCACCTCAGGCTCACCCTCTTTGCGAGCTGCCTGCTGAAGCTGAATAAACTCTGTGATTTCGGTAGAGGGGGTTCCGGGGTAAGCGTAAACGCCCGACAAACCTGAATGAAGCGCAGCCAATGCAATCGCCTCATCTCCCAATAGAAGTCTTTTCATAGAATTGAAGTTTTAGTTTTAGGTTATTATTTCAAGTTAAAATATCATTCTGCAACACACCTGCTCATAGCCCAAAAGCCATTCGCACGTTAATTCTGTCAAAATTAAGCATAATTTTTGGAACTACAAAGCCCTCGAGCCACAACAGTCAAAATGTTTGTCATTTTTTCCTAAAAAAGAGTCCTTCGACAAATATCACCCCACAGCATTGTCCTAAAGTTAGGAGTCGCCCCACTGACGATGGGTGTAATTATGGCAAGAGAAGGAGAATATACCCCTTGCGAAATATAAGTAAAAGAGTAACAATAAGTTATGAATTAAAGTGCAAAAAAGTTAAGAAAATATTTTGTAAATTATATTTTTTGCATTATCTTTGCACCTGCAAACGACAACAAAGCGATACTTCTTACAAGTTAAAGATACATCGCGGGATAGAGCAGTTGGCAGCTCGTCGGGCTCATAACCCGGAGGTCGGAGGTTCGAGTCCTCCTCCCGCTACTAAAAGACCGTAATCATTCTGTAA
>CAZFQU010000003.1:0-9907 GCA_964521245.1 uncultured Alistipes sp.
AAACCATCTTACCCTTATCGATATTCTTAGCAGCACCGTTGATTACGCCCTTCTCAACCAAAGGAAGAACGCCATCAGCGAACATCTCGGTATGGATACCGAGGTTCTTGTGGCCACCCAGCTGAGCGAGTACAGCGTTAGGAATAGCACCGATACCCATCTGGAGGGTTGCGCCATCCTCGATAAGGGCAGCACAGTGCTTACCGATACGAACCTCAACATCGTTAGGCTCGGTGAAGTGTGCCTCCATCAAGGGGGTGTCATCCTCAACGAACTGACCGATGCGCGAGATGTGAATCATTGCATCACCGAAAGCACGGGGAACATAGCGGTTAACGACAGCAATAACATGCTCTGCAGTCTCGACAGCTGCCAAGGTAGCATCAACCGAAGTTCCGAGCGATACGTAGCCATGCTTATCGGGGGTCGAAACCTGAATCATAGCCACATTACAAGGAACAGCACCCGAGCGATACAGACGCTGAGTCTCGGAGAGGAAGATAGGAATATAGTCAGCATAACCTGCCTGAGTGGTCTTACGCACATTGCCACCCACGAAGAACGAGTCAAGCTGGAAGATACCCTCGAACTCAGGCTCCGAATAGGGAGCCGGACCCTCGGTGTGGAGGTGGTGGATGTGTACATCCTTCAACTCGCCATTACGGCCACGCTCACACATAGCCTGAATAAGGCACTGAGGAGCAGATGCTACCGAACTCAGGTGGATATGGTCACCCGACTTAATCACCTTAACCGCCTCTTCTGCGGTTGTGAACTTAATTTGAGTGTTCATCTCTTTTACTGTTTTTAAGTTTTAGGTTTTATTTATAATTCCTTTTTCTTAGTTCTTCTGTTTAACGGCAACCTGCTCGTAGCCCTCGACAATATCGCCAACCTTAATATCGTTGAACGACTCGATGTTAAGACCGCAGTCCATACCGTTGGTCACCTCCTTGACATCGTCCTTGAAGCGACGCAACGAGCCGAGTTTACCGGTGTAGATAACAATACCGTCGCGGATAACTCGAATGGGGGTGTTACGCTGGAGTTTACCCTCGCGCACAACGCAACCGGCAACAACTCCAACCTTCGAAATCTTGAAGGTCTCCAAAACCTCAACCGAGCAGACAATCTCCTCCTTCATCACAGGCTCCAACATACCCTCGATAGCATCCTTGATATCGTTGATGGCATCATAGATAATCGAGTAGAGACGAATCTCGATCTCCTCCTTCTCGGCGAGCTTACGTGCCGTAGCCGAGGGACGTACTTGGAAGCCGACGATGATGGCGTTGGAGGCTGCTGCAAGCAGCACGTCAGACTCGGAAATCTGACCCACCGCCGAGTGGATAACGTTAACCTGAACGCTCTCCTTCGAGAGTTTGATGAGCGAACCCGACATAGCCTCGACCGAACCGTCAACGTCACCCTTAACGATGATGTTAAGTTCCTTGAACGAGCCAATAGCGATACGGCGACCAATCTCGTCGAGAGTCACATGCTTCTGGGTCATCAGGCCCTGCATACGCTGCAACTGGTCGCGTTTGTTGGCAATCTCACGCGCCGAGCGGTCGTCGTCCATAACGTTGAAGGTGTCACCTGCCTGAGGTGCGCCATTCAGACCGAGTACCTGAACAGGAGTCGAAGGACCTGCCTCGGTAACCTTCTTACCATTCTCGTCGAACATAGCCTTCACACGACCTGTGTAGATACCCGAGAGGATAACATCACCTACGCGCAGCGTACCATTCTGAACGATGATGGTAGCCACGTAGCCACGGCCCTTATCGAGTGTTGACTCGATAACCGAGCCGACAGCCTTGCGGTTGGGATTAGCCTTAAGGTCGAGCATCTCAGCCTCCAGAAGCACCTTCTCGAGCAGTTTGTCGAGATTCAGACCCTGACGTGCCGACACATCCTGCGACTGATATTTACCACCCCAATCCTCGACCAAGTAGTTCATCTGAGCAAGCTGCTCCTTGATAAGTTCAGGGTTAGCCGAAGGCTTATCTATCTTGTTGATTGCAAACACCATAGGTACGCCTGCAGCCTGTGCGTGGTTGATAGCCTCAACGGTCTGGGGCATCACGCTGTCGTCGGCAGCCACGATGATAATGGCAACGTCGGTAATCTTAGCACCACGCGCACGCATAGCGGTAAACGCCTCGTGACCCGGGGTGTCGAGGAAGGTAATCTTCTGTCCATTAAGCTCAACGCTATATGCACCAATGTGCTGGGTGATACCTCCTGCCTCACCCTCGATGACGTTGGTCTTACGGATGTTATCAAGAAGCGAAGTCTTACCGTGGTCAACGTGACCCATCACTGTAACGATGGGAGGACGCGACTGAAGGTCCTCCTCAGAGTCAACCTCGTCGGAGATAGCCTCCTGAATTTCCACCGACACAAACTCCACGCTGAAGCCGAACTCCTCGGCAACAACCACCAGAGCCTCAGCATCCAGACGCTGATTGATAGATACCATAAGACCGAGGTTCATACAAGCGGTGATAACCTCAGTTACCGATACGTCCATCATCGTAGCAAGCTCGCTGACGGTAACAAACTCGGTAACCTTCAGTACCGAACGCTCCATCTCTGAACGCTCCATCTCCTCGTTCATACGCTCGGCAACAAGCTCACGCTTCTCCTTGCGATACTTGGCTCCCTTCGACTTCTGACCCTTAGCCGTAAGACGTGCCAGCGTATCCTTTACCTGCTTTGATACCTCCTCGTCGGATACCTCGCGAACAACAGGTCTGGGAGCATTGTTCTTCTTGTTCTTATTCTTGCGACCCTCACCGCTCTTAGGCTGGTTGGAGGGGATATTCGAGCCTGCCTTGGGCTGGTTCTGACCACCCTGATTCTTCTGAGAGCCTTGACTGCCCTGACCACCTTGGTTCTTCGGCTGCTGAGCCTTGCCAAGATCCACCTTCTCTTTCTGCAGACGCTTGCGCTTATGCTTGCCACCGGGGACCATACCCGACACATCCATCGTTCCCAACACCTTGGGACCGGTGAGCGTGGGGGTCTGACTCTGCAAAGGCTCCTTGCGTGGCTCTTGCGAGGGAGCAGGTGCCGGAGCGGGCTTAGGCTCAGGCTTAGGTGCGGGAGCAGGTGCTGGTGCTGGTGCGGGCTTAGGCTCGGGTTTGGGTTCCGGCTTAGGCTCGGGTTTAGGCTGCACCTTAGGCTTGGGATTAAGGTCTATTTTACCCAAAATCTTAGGCTGCTGAAGCTGCTCGCGATTATCGATGGTGTGGCTCTTAACCACAACCTCGCTAGCTGCTTTGTCTGCCTGCGACTTATTCTGGTCGATAGATACCGTTGTCTGCTTCTGGGATATACGCTCACGAACCGAATCGCGTGCATTGCTGCTCGTACGATTGCCACCAAACTCCTTCTCCAAAACGGCATAGGTCTCAGGCTCTACCAACGAATTTGGCGAACCATCGCTCTTTATGCCCTTCTTTTGCAGGAAGTCGGTAATGGTATTAAGTCCCACCTTAAACTCCTTAGCAACCTGAATGAGCCTTAATTTTCTCTCATTACTCATATATTGTTTCTCTTTTACTTCAAATTAAACGTTGACGGATTAAGGCTCTACTCGAACTCTGCCTTGAGAATCTCGACTACCTTCTCAGCCTGCTCAATCTCGAGGTCGGCACGCGAAGCAATCTCATCTACCGAAAGTTCAAGAACGCTCTTCGCGGTGTCGCATCCGGCAGCCTTGAGAGCATCGATAATCCACTTCTCGATTTCGTCGGAGAACTCGGTCAGAGCCACATCCTCCTCCTCGACCTCACGATATACGTCGATGTCGTAACCCGTAAGCATCTTCGAGAGACGGATATTAAGACCACCCTTACCGATAGCCAACGACACCTGATCGGGCTTCAGATATACGGTTGCAGTCTTGCTCTCCTCGTCGATATTGATGCTCGAAATCTTTGCGGGATTGAGCGAACGCTGAATCATCAGCGAGGTGTTGGTCGAGTAGTTTACAACATCGATATTCTCGTTACGAAGCTCCTTAACGATGGTGTAGATACGCGAACCCTTCATACCCACACAAGCACCTACGGGGTCGATACGCTCGTCGTAGGACTCTACGGCAACCTTCGCACGCTCGCCGGGGATGCGGGCAATCTTCTTGATGGTAATCAGACCATCGTAAATCTCGGGAACCTCCTGCTCGAAGAGACGCTCAAGGAACTGATTTGCCGTACGCGAAAGGATGATGCGGGGCTGATTGTTGTTCATCTCCACCGACTTAACGATAGCCTTGATGGTGTCAGACTTACGGTAGTAGTCGCCGGGAATCTGCTCCGACTTGGGCAGGATAAGCTCGTTCTCGTCCTCATCGAGGATAAGCACCTCCTTCTTCCACACCTGATAAATCTCGCCAACGATAATCTCGCCCACCTTCTGCGAATACTTCTCGTAGAGGTTTGCCTTCTCCAAATCGAGGATACGCGATGCGAGGTTCTGACGCAGCGACAAGACAGCACGACGGCCAAACTCAGCCATCTTAATCTCGTCGGCATACTCGTCACCCACCTCATAGGTTGCATCAATCTTCTTGACCTCCGATACTGCAATCTGAGCATTGGGGTCCTCTACTGCATCGTCCTCAACGACTGTGCGGTTACGCCAAATCTCAAGGTCGCCCTTCTCGGGGTTGATGATGACATCGAAGTTCTCGTCGGTGCCATACTGTTTCTCAATGGCGTGGCGGAATACATCCTCCAACACACCAATCATCGTACTCTTGTCGATGTTTTTCAGCTCCTTAAATTCTGCAAAGTTGCTGATAAGATTCAGATTGTCCATTTTTGTACTATATTTATTTTATTTGTTTTCCAACTCAAATCCCCCAAATAGGATTCCCTTCCTTGAGGCGGGGATTACAAGGCACTCGAAAATTGAAAACACCGGAATTTACCTAAAAAGTAAATGAGGATTTTCAATTGAGTGTAACGCAGTAATCACCCCTCTCTATCCCAGAATCTGTTTTGAGGCAGGGATTACAAGGCACTCGAAAATTGAAAACACCGGAGTTTACCTAAAAGTAAATGAGGATTTTTCAATTGAGTGTAACGCAGTAATCACCCCTCAAAAAAGATTCTTACTTGAAGTCGAGATACTCTTTAGTATACTTAATCTCCCCAAAAAGATAGCTGCGAGTGACGGTCACAAGCTCCTTGCGCTTCTTGCCCTCTACTGCCTGCTTCTCCTGATAGGAGAGAGTTATACCCTCGTCGGTTACGGAGTCGAGAACTGCCAACACCTTAATACCATTGAGCAACAGCACCTCGACCGACTTACCCACAAGCTTGCGATATTGGCGCATACACTTAAGTTCGGAACCTATGCCGGCAGATGCCACCATCAGCTCGAAGTCCTCCACATCGCGGTCGAATTCGGCATCAATAGTGCGGCTCAATGCCACACACGCATCAATAGCCACCGAGGTATCGCTATCGATAAGCAACTCGACCTCATTCGAAGGAGAACAAGTGCAGCTCACCACAAACATATCGCTACCCTCCAAATGGCGGTTTGCGATTTCGATAATTTTCTGAGTATCAATCATATATCCAAAATTTTCAGCCTCGTAGTCGGCATACCACCCGACTATATCCTACGAATCGAGGGGGCAATAATGCCCCCTCGTCTCGTTCATTGATGCCACAAAGATAAAAACTTTTTTTTGATTTAGCAATTATCTATCAATTTATTTCGTCAACCCTACATCTTAAAAAAATAGGAGCTACCCTACAACGGAAGTTGTAGCAGCCCCATTTATTCGGCAAGGTTCATACTCTGTTCAACTAATGCTCGCAATAGGCGCAGATGACACCCTCGGCACTCTCTTTATGGAGCTGGTCAACATCCTCGGTTGAGGAGATGCAGACGGGGTTGGTGCATCGGTACTTATTGACGATAAGGTTGTCGCCGAGCTGTGGTGTGTGGTCGAAGGGCTTATTCTCGGGAGCCCACTTAAGCAGGGTGAAGATAAGTGCCATACGCACAAACTTACCATTCTCGACCTGACGGAAATAGGCAGCTCTCGGGTCGTTATCGACCTCACGCGTAATCTCGTTCACGCGAGGCAGCGGGTGGAGAACAATCATATCGCTCTTGCCCAGAGCCATCTTCTGAGTATCGAGTATAAAGCTATCCTTAACACGCTCATACTCCTCGATATCAGTAAAACGCTCCTTCTGAACTCGCGTCATATAGAGGATATCTACCTCGGGCATAGCCTCCTCGATGGTCGAAACCTCACGATACTCCAAGCCTGCGGCACGCATCTCCGAAAGCATATACTGCGGCAGGCGCAACTCCTCGGGCGAGATGAGAATAACGCGCGTACCCTCGTAGCGCATCATAGCCTTAATGAGCGAGTGGACCGTTCTTCCATACTTTAGGTCGCCACAGAAACCTACGGTGAGGTGGTCTAAGCGGCCCTTCTCGCGGTGAATGGTCAGCAGGTCGGTCATCGTCTGCGTGGGGTGGGAGTGCGAGCCGTCGCCGGCATTGATGATGGGTATTCCGGCATACTGCGAAGCGACCATAGGTGCGCCCTCCTTGAAGTGGCGCATAGCTATAATGTCGGCAAAGCAGCGAATAACACGCACCGTATCTGCCACCGTCTCACCCTTCGAGACACTCGACGATGCGGCATCAGAAAATCCTATGACCGTACCTCCCAACTCGAGCATTGCCGAGGTAAAGCTCAAACGTGTACGGGTAGATGGCTCATAGAAGAGTGTAGCGAGCTTCTTGCCCTTCAACACCTCACTATATTTCGAGCGATTAGCAATAATATCTTCTGCCAACTCAATAACCTGATCAATCTCCTTAACGGAGAGATCGGTCGGATCAATCAAATGTCGCATACCTAACTTTTTAGTTTTTTACCTAAATACTTAACTTATTCTCTTACTTTGCCCAGCTCTCATCGGAGGGGTTGTTGCGGAATGCCAAGATGCGGTCCTTCCACTCCTCGGCGATATAACCCTCCTCAGCTGCCACCTCAACCAATGCGTCAAGGTTCGAGAGCGAATAGTTGATTACGTTTGCCTCAGCCATACGGTCAAGACCCTTCTTCATACCATAAGTAAAGATAGAAGCCACACCAAGCACGTCGGCACCTGCCTCACGAAGAGCATTCACAACCTCGATGCACGAGCCACCTGTCGAAATCAAATCCTCGATAACTACAACCTTCTGACCGGGAAGGAGCTTACCCTCAATCTGGTTACCGCGACCATGGTCTTTCGAGCCTGAGCGCACATAACCCATCGGGAGGTTAAGGATAGTTGCAGTGATAGCTGCGTGAGCAATACCTGCTGTCGAAGTACCCATCAGCACCTCTACCTCGGGGAACTTGGTGCGTACAATCTCAGCCAGACCATCCTCAACGTGACCACGCACCTCGGGAGCAGTCAGAGTCAGACGGTTGTCGCAATAGATAGGACTCTTAATACCACTTGCCCAAGTGAAAGGCTGCTCGGGACGAAGGAATACTGCTCCGATAGAGAGCAAATCTTTAGCAATCTTCTTTTCCATACTTTTATTTATTTAGCTATTTTATTCTATTTAACTATTATCTTAGCTGTTTCTTGGCTGTTTCTCAGTTGTTGTCTTAGCCGTTATCTTCTATTCTTTTTTTGCTGCATTGGATAACACCCCTCTGAGCAGAGCCTCCACCTCCTCGATGTAGATTCCTCCTTCGTGAAGTTTCTTCTCCTCGAAATAAAAGGTCGGCACATAGTAATAATCATACTTATCTGCCAACTCTGCCTGCTCCGACTCCTCGATAAACTCAATCTCGACGGAGCGAAGCTCGGGATACTTCTCCTTGAGCCGCTCGATGTAGCCAAAAGCACGCTTGCAGAAGGGGCAATCCTTGAGATAAAAGCACTTAAGCACAGCCATCTTATCCTACAAACTCAGCCACACAACGTCTGTATGCCGCTACGGGATCATCGGCAGCGGTGATGGGACGACCCACAACAATAAAGTCGGAGCCAATCTCGCGGGCACGCGCAGGAGTGGTCACACGCACCTGATCGCCAACGTCGCCATCAGCAAAACGTACACCGGGAGTAATGGTGAAGAACTCCTTGCCACACGCATCCTTAACCATACCTGCCTCAAGGGGCGAGCAAACAACGCCATCGAGGCCTGCCTCCTTGGTGTTCAGAGCATACTTAACGATAGTGTCGTTAATCGAAGCACCAATCAAAAGCTCGCGCTGCATACGCTCCTCGGAGGTCGAGGTGAGCTGCGTTACGGCAATAAGCAGAGGACGAGTGCCATCCTCGCGAGTCAAGCCCTCGAGTGCTGCACGCATCATATCGATAGTACCTGCCGCATGTACGTTACACATATCGACATCGAGATTCCTGAGAACGCTCATTGCCTTCTTTACGGTGTTGGGTATATCGTGAAGCTTGAGGTCGAGGAAAATCTTGTGTCCACGACGCTTAATCTCCTTAACAATCGAAGGTCCCTCGGCATAGTAAAGCTCCATACCTATCTTGAGGAAGGGCTTACGCTCCTCAGCAGCGAAGAGATCCAAAAACTTGAAAGTATCCTCTGCCGACTTGAAGTCGCAGGCAATAATTACATCACGTTGTGCCATATTATATAAAGTGTTTTAATGTTCGTTAATAGCTTTAGGTTATTTAACAATTCCGATAATGTCGCTCAGACGCTCAATACCCAAGCGCTCCATCTCTACGGGCAACTGCTCGATAATCTCCTTCGAGGCATAGGGGTTACGAAGATTCGCAGCTCCGACTTGGACAGCCGTAGCTCCTGCCATCATCATCTCAATCACGTCGCGCGCCGACGATACACCTCCACAACCCATTACGGGTATCTGACACGCCTTAGCCACCTGATAAACCATACGCACCGCCACGGGGAAGATAGCCGAACCGGAGAAGCCACCCATAGTGTTGGCAATCACCGGACGACGACGTTCCAAATCGATACGCATACCCAACATCGTGTTTATCAGCGTTATACCATCGGCACCCGTCTCCTCACACGCCTTGGCAATCGCTACGATATCTGTAACATTGGGCGAAAGTTTGATATATACGGGCTTAGTGGTCACTGCCTTTACGGCACGAGTCACCTCGGCAGCAGCCTCCGGCGAGGTGCCAAACGACATACCGCCGTGACGCACGTTGGGACACGAAACGTTAACCTCGATGATTCCTACCTGCTCCTGTTTGTCGATAAGTTCCGAACAGTAGGCATACTCCTCAATCGAGAATCCCGAGATGTTGGCAATAACGGGCTTGTGGAAGAATTTCTTAAGTTCTGGAAGCTCGTGATTTATTACGGCATCGATTCCGGGGTTCTGCAAACCCACAGCGTTAATCATACCCGCCTCACACTCGGCGATACGAGGTGTGGGGTTACCAAATCGAGGCTCCTTGGTCGTACCCTTGAACGAGAAACTGCCAAGAATGTTTATGTCATAAAATTCGTTGAACTCCTTACCAAAGCCAAAAGTTCCGCTCGCCGGAACTACCGGATTGTCCAACTCTATACCACTAAGGTTTACTTTCAAATCAAAGTTCATAGATCAGGTGTCTATATTAGTGTCACAATTTGTACCCATATTGCAGGGTCAGGTCGAGGATGGGGGGGGTAAATATCCTCTCGTAGGTAGGTAAAGACCTTAAGCCTCGCACCTTTTTTGATTTTAGAGGAGCAGATTTGTTCTTAAACGCAGGTCGTGACCGAGGGATAGTGCAAGTAGCACAGCCCAAGGGCGCGAACAAGAGCAAGGACAAATATACCCTATAAAACCGAAAAGTTTTTTTGATTTTAGAGGAGCAGATTGTGTGCATCGTGAAGAATAACGACGATGGGTAGTACT
>CAZFQU010000003.1:10007-63852 GCA_964521245.1 uncultured Alistipes sp.
ATTTTAGAGGAGCAGATTGTGTGCATCGTGAAGAATAACGACGATGGGTAGTACTCTTTGTACGTCCCATTGTCGGGATTCAAGGGATGTGCAAAATATGCCCTAAAAATCCACAACCAATTTTTTGATTTTAGAGGAGCAGATTCTGTGCATCGTGAAGAATAACGACGATGGGTAGTACTTTTTGTACGTCCCATTGTCGGGATTCAAGGGATGTGCAAAATATGCCCTAAAAATCCACAACCAATTTTTTGATTTTAGAGGAGCAGATTCTGTGCATCGTGAAGAATAACGACGATGGGTAGTACTCTTTGTACGTCCCATTGTCGGGATTCGAGGGATGTGCAAAATATGCCCTATAAAATCGAAAAATTACCAGAGGAGTTCCTCCTTCTTAAGAACCGGTCCCTCCTTGCAGATGCGCTTGTTACCCGTAAGAGTCTTGCAGGAACAACCCATGCAAGCTCCGAAGCCACAACCCATACGCTCCTCGAAGGATAACTCACCCGAGGTGGAGGAAGCATCGGAAAGAGCCTTGAGCATAGGCAGCGGTCCGCAGGAGTAGAAGTAGTCGTAATCGACCTGCTCGGTTTTCAGTACATCGGTCACAAAACCCTTAACACCCTGAGAACCATCGGCAGTAGCCACATAAACAGTAGCTCCCAATGCCTCAAATTCTTTCTGGTAGAATATCTCGTCTTGGCGGTTGAATCCCAGAATGACGGTTACGCTCTTGCCCTTAGCCAACAGTTGTCGACAGAGGTTGTAGAGTGGAGGCACACCAACGCCACCACCCACAAGCAGAGGTCGCTCGGTTGCGGCATCGAGGTTAAAGCCGTTGCCCAAACCCGTCAAGAGGTCGAGCTTCTCGCCCTGAACCATAGTGGACATCTGACGAGTACCCGAACCCACTACTTTATATATTAAGGTAATGGTATGCTCATCATAGTCGCATATCGAGATTGGACGGCGCAGATATTTACCCTGCAACTCGATGTTGACAAACTGACCGGGGCGGGTAATCCACTCGGTGTCACCCTCCAGAACCATACGCCATACCAAGTCGGTCAGAGGCTCGTTGCTCAGTATTGTATATATACCTTTTTTATACATAGTCTATTTAAGGTTGCCAAGCAAGAGAGTTGCCACCTAATGCAGTGGCAATCTCTCGGCTCGGATTACTATTCGGCATCGATGGTCGATACACCCAGCGTAATCTCCTCAAGCACATCCAAAAGCACCTTTACGGTCTCAAGGGCGGTAAAGAGAGTCACACCATTCTCGACAGCCGTACGACGAATCTCGTAGCCATCAAGACGTGTATTCTGCTGGTTGATATCGATTGTGTTAATCACATAGTTCACGTGACCCTGACGCAGAGAGTCGATAATCTCGGTCGAACCCTCGCTCATCTTGCGACGCAGGCGAGTACGTATGCCATGCTCTCTGAGGAATGCAGCCGTACCGGTCGTTGCCTCGATATTGAAGCCAAGGTCGTAGAAGCGACGCACGAGAGGCAGTGCAGCCTGCTTACGAGCATCGTCGATGGTAATCAATATCGTAC
Source organism: uncultured Alistipes sp. (assembly GCA_964521245.1). Taxonomy (GTDB): domain Bacteria; phylum Bacteroidota; class Bacteroidia; order Bacteroidales; family Rikenellaceae; genus Alistipes. The sequence continues at coordinate 11,572 of CAZFQU010000003.1, forward strand.
CATAGTTGGCAACCGTCATGCCCGACGCCTGAAGTGCCTTATAGAGGGCACGTGTGAGCGATGCATCATAGCCGATAGCCTCACCCGTAGATTTCATCTCAGGCGAGAGATAGGACTCCATACCCGAAATCTTGGAGAACGAGAAGGCTGGAGCCTTAACAAACCAACGACCCTTCTCCTTGCCATAGACATTGTTTATGCCCAACTCCTTGAGTTTGCGACCCAAAATCACCTGAGTTGCGATGTGTGCCATCTGTACACCGGTCGATTTCGAGAGGAAAGGTACGGTACGCGACGAACGGGGATTAACCTCGATGATATAGACCTTGTCGTTGCTGTCGCAAATGAACTGTATGTTGTACAGGCCGACGATACCGATTCTCAGACCCAACTTCACTGTGTAGTCGATAATCTGGTCCTTGACATGCTGGCTCACACTAAAGGTGGGATAGACGCTAATCGAGTCGCCGGAGTGGATACCTGTTTTCTCGATATGCTCCATAATGCCGGGGATGAATACCTGCTCACCATCACAGATAGCATCAACCTCCAACTCCTTACCCTGAATATAGCGGTCAACGAGTACGGGGCTATCGACATTCACCTCAACGGCAGTTTGCAGATAGTGGCGCAAAGCCTCCTCGTTGGATACAATCTGCATAGCGCGACCACCAAGCACATAGCTGGGGCGAACCAACACGGGATAACCGATGCGGGTTGCAGCACGCACACCCTGCTCGATATCGGTCACCGCCTCTGCCTCGGGCTGCGGAATGCCAAGCTCCTCCATAATCTTCTCGAAGCGACCACGGTCCTCAGCGTTGCGGATAGCCTCAACATCCGTACCGACGATGGGTACTCCGAGCAGGTGCAAAGGCTCGGCAAGGTTAATAGCAGTTTGGCCACCAAGCGACACCACGATACCCTTAGGATTCTCCAAGCGGATGACATTCATCACATCCTCAACGGTCAGAGGCTCGAAGTAGAGCTTATCCGAGGTAGTATAGTCCGTAGATACGGTTTCGGGGTTATTGTTGATGATGATTGCCTCGTAGCCAGCATCACGAATCGACCAAATGGCGTGTACGGTCGAGTAGTCGAACTCCACACCCTGACCGATACGGATAGGACCCGAGCCGAGTACCACAATCTTCTCCTTCTTCGAAACAATAGACTCGTTCTCAGCCTCGTAGGTCGAGTAGAAGTAGGGTACATAACCATCGAACTCACCACCACAGGTATCAATCATCTTATATACGGGGAAGATGTTATGCTCGGAGCGCAACTTATACATCTGGCTCTCGCTCTTACCCCACAACTGACCGATAAACTTATCACCTATACCCATACGCTTAGCATCGCGCAGAGTCTCGATATCGCCTACATTAGCCTTAAGCAGATTCTCCATCTCGACGATATTCTTAAACTTCTCCAAGAAGAAGAGGTCAATCTTCGTACGGTCGTAAATCATCACAAGGTCAACACCCTGACGAATCAACTGCGCAATGGCGTAGAGTCTGTCATCGGTACCATCCTTGATATAGTCCAAGAGCTGCTCCTCGCTCCAACCATCGAACTTCTTGTGGTAGATGTGGCAGACACCCGTCTCGAGCGAGCGCACAGCCTTCAGCAGCGACTCCTCCATCGTGCGACCGATAGCCATCACCTCACCCGTTGCCTTCATCTGGGTACCGAGCTTGTTCGAAGCGTCGGAGAACTTATCGAAGGGGAAGCGGGCAACCTTGGTCACCACATAGTCGAGTGTAGGCTCGAACGATGCCGGAGTGTTGGCAATGCGAATCTCGTCGAGGGTAAGACCTACGGCAATCTTCGCACTCACACGAGCGATGGGGAAGCCCGAAGCCTTCGATGCCAGAGCCGACGAACGCGACACTCGGGGGTTAACCTCGATAAGGAAGTATTTGAACGAAAGGGGGTCGAGAGCAAACTGCACGTTACAACCGCCCTCGATTTTAAGCTCGCGAATGATTTTCAGAGCCGATGTACGCAACATCTGGAACTCGCGATTGGTAAGGGTCTGAGCAGGTGCAACAACGATGGAGTCGCCGGTGTGTACACCTACAGGGTCAACATTCTCCATAGAGCAGATGGCGATTGCCGTATCATGCGCATCGCGCATAACCTCAAACTCAATCTCCTTATAGCCCTTGATACTCTTCTCGACCAATACCTGATGTACGGGCGAGAGAATCAGTGCGTTACGCATAAGTTCGCGGAACTCCTGCTCATTGTCGGCAAAGCCACCACCAGTACCACCGAGAGTGAAGGCGGGACGAAGCACCACGGGGAAGCCGATGCGCTCGGCAATAGCCAGACCCTCCTCAATGGAGTTTGCAACCTCCGAGGGGAGTACAGGCTCACCCAAGCCCTCGCACAACTCCTTGAACAGCTCGCGGTCCTCGGCACGCTCAATCGACGAGAACGAGGTACCAAGAATCTCAACATGACACTCCTGCAAGATACCCTTCTTTGCAAGCTGTACTGCCAAGTTAAGACCCGTCTGACCGCCAAGACTCGGCACAATGGCATCGGGACGCTCATAGCGTATAATCTTTGCCACATACTCCAGAGTCAGAGGCTCCATATAGACCTTGTCGGCAATATTGGTGTCGGTCATAATAGTCGCAGGGTTGGAGTTTACCAACACTACCTCATAACCCTCCTCTTTGAGGGCAAGGCACGCCTGCGTACCTGCGTAGTCGAACTCGGCAGCCTGACCAATCACAATCGGACCCGAGCCGATAACCATAACCTTCTTTATATCTGTTCTCTTTGGCATCTTATCTCTCCTCCATTAATTTAACAAACTTCTTGAACAATTCGTGGCTCTCGCCAATGGTAGCTGTGGGATCGAACTGTGCAGCAAATACTCTGTCAGCCTTACACTCGATACCCTCAACCGTGCCGTCGAGCAGGTTGGTGTGGGTAATCTCGACATTCGCACAACTCTCGGGGACAACTACATAGCCGTGGTTCTGCACCGCAATCTCGATATCGCCCGTAAGGTGGCTCTTGATGGGGTGGTTCGAACCTCTATGACCATACTTCATCTTCTCGATACGGGTATTGTAAGCGAGGGCTATAATCTGCATACCCAGACCCAAACCGAATATGGGCAGCTTGCCACGCAACTGACGAACAAGCTCGATGGCGGCAGTCTGCTCCTCGGGGTTGCCGGGGCCATTAGATATCATAACTCCATCGGGACGGAATGCCATAACCTCGTCGATGGTTGCGTTGTGGGGAACCATCGTCACATTACAACCCAGAGTATTGAGCTGGCGAATAAAGTTATTCTTGATACCGCAGTCGATAATCACCACATCCCACTTATGGTTGGGTGTGCGCGAGAACCAACGTTTCTTGCAGCTCACTCTTGCCACCGAGTCGGTAGGACGCTTGTAAGCCTTGATGCGCTCCAAAGCCTCGGCAAGGGGAGTCGAAGCATCGGTCAGAATCGAAAGCTGCGCACCTTGATCGCGAATGATGTGCATCAGATGACGCGTATCAAGACCCGAGATAGCGGGAATATTATGCTCCACAAAGACCTCCTCGAGGGTCTTGGTATAGCGGAAGTTGCTCGGAGTATCGTTATACTCGCGCACAACCATACCGCCAATGGTGGGGAACTTGGTCTCGTAATCCTCATCGGCTGCACCATAGTTACCAATCAAAGGATAGGTCATAACAACCATCTGGTCGGTGTAGGAGGGGTCTGAAAGAATCTCCTGATAACCAACCATAGAGGTATTGAAAACAATCTCGTTCACAACCTCTCTGTCGGCACCAAAGCCGTAGCCGTAGAACTCGAGACCGTTCTCTAAAACAATCTTCTTGTCAAATGGTTTCATCGTGTTTTTATATAATTTGTTTTTGATTTTCGTCTAATCTATGCCCTGTAAGCCTCCTTGCCATCAACGAGGGTCAACTGCACCTCGCCTCTTACACTCCATCCCGCAAAGGGTGTTGCGTGACCCATAGAAAGGAACTTTTCGGGGTCGATGGTCCACTCCTTCTCAAGGTCGATGACCACCAAATCTGCCGCCGTGCCGGGCTTGAGTGGCTGCTCCAAGCCGAACAGACGGCGCGGATTGACCGACATCAGCTCAACCAGCTTCTCGAGCGAGATTACTCCTCGGCGCACGAGATAGGTGTAGAGTAACTGGAAGGCTGTCTCTATGCCGACAATACCCATAGCACTCTTCTCCAAACCGCGCGACTTCTCCTCCGCAGTGTGGGGTGCGTGGTCGGTAGCTATAATCTCCACCGTGCCATCAATTATACCATTGATAAGGGCGAGCTGGTCCTCAGCCTCACGAATCGGTGGGTTCATCTTAAATCTACCCTCCTCCTTAAGGTCTGCATCGGTCAGAAGCAGATAGTGGGGAGCCGTCTCACAGCTCACAGGCAGACCCTTAGCCTTTGCCTCCCTGACAGCCTGAACACTCTCTTTGGTCGATATGTGGCAGGCGTGGTAGGGGCAACCTGTCTGCTCGACAAGTTCGATATCTCTTCTCACCTGCGCCCATTCGCTCTCCGAACATATACCGCGATGGTTATGCTCCTTACAATACTCGCCATCGTGAATATAGCCACCCTTGAGCAACTCGTCAACCTCACAGTGGGCAACAATCTTTCTGCCCGTGGGCTTCACCTGTCGCATAGCCTCCTCCATAAGTTCGCGGTTCTGCACACCTCTACCATCATCCGAGAAGGAGCATACATCTGCCGCCAACGATTCAAAGTCGATAAGCTCACCTCTACCCTTCTGGCCTTTGGTAATCGTGCCATAAGGGATGACCTTAATCACCGCATCTCGGCGTATGGCATCGAGCTGCACATCGAGCGAAGCTCTCGAGTCGGGAGCAGGATTTAGGTTGGGCATCGAAAATACTGTGGTGTAGCCACCATGAGCCGCCGCACGTGTTCCCGAAGCGATGGTCTCCTTAGCCGTAAAGCCCGGCTCGCGCAGGTGAACGTGAACATCCACCAAGCCCGGCAACACAAACCTTCCTGCACAATCGACAACCTCGGCATCTTGAGCCTCAAGGTTCTTGCCGATGGAGTCAATCTTCCCATCGCGCACCAAGAGGTCAGCCACCTCGAAACGTCCGTCACAATAGACATTTCCACCTTTTAACAGCCACACTTTCTGAGTCATTTTCAATACTATATATCAAAAAAAAGGATAACTGAAAACAGTTACCCCAATTCATTAACAAAAACAATTTGTCCACAACCCGCAGAGTTACCTTCCGAGTTACCCGCTTGTCGCTGCCAAACGGCCTGAATATTCGGGTTAGCTTTCATACAAATTGTGTTATCTATATTTGAGTGCAAAGGTACAAAAAAATTCAGAATAACCAACCGCAAAAAGATAATTATTTACAGAATTAACTCCTCTATTGATTCGAACAACATTTTTTTGTATATTTGCAGAAATAAACCCGAGTTACAAACCTGCTTAACCATTATTAACACTATTATTTGATATTGATTTAACCTTACAGATGCATTAAAAGCATCACAAGACATACTAAAGCGCATCGGCTTTTCTTCTTACATTCAGAACTTCGACACTTTTGGACACAAAGAGGAATTAAAGTTGATGTTCGCGTCGTTAGGCGCGGACATTTCTTATCATCTTTTTGTGTAGGTAGTCGAAGACCTTGAATGTGGATGATTTGAGTTGTCCGCGTTTTTTGTGTTTATACATAAAAAATTATGTCTTGATAGTTTTCCGCACAAACCAGACTCTTAATAGAAAAAGACGCCAATCATTAGTAACTACAAAAATCAAAATTATCCCACACACCATGAAACAAAAACTACTAAGTCTATGCCTACTGGCTATTACACTCTTTTTCGTAGGATGCGAGAAGGAGGACATTAATGCAAAGACGACTGTATCTGTCGATCAGACAACATACAGCTACAAAGCAACCATTGGAGATGTTGAGATTTGTGTTTCTCCGCTGATTCTACAAGTTGGCGAAAGCTTTACGGTATCAGTAGCACACAAAAAGAATAAAAATGTTGATATCGAACTAATATCCAGCTCATTAGGTCTCCAGACAACAATCACTACTCCAAATGGATTTGCAAAAACAGTGGAGACTGCCGGCGAGCATATTCTAACAATTAAGTACAGCGAGGGTAACTCAACCACAAAAGTAAACGCCACCATCATAGCATTGTAAAAATAAACTTTTGAAAAATGAAAAAAACACACATAAAATGGCTATCAATAGCTTTAGTATCTCTCTTCACCATTTCCTGCGGAGACCCCACTATAAAGAAACTAAACCGCGACACCACCTACTTATCATATGTGAAATATGATGCCGAGGATACGTTTATAACAGACAGCTATAGTGTTGAACTAGGTAGAGATTTTTCGATAATATCTACACATCGACCCATAAAATCAATTATTAGACAATATGAAGGCTACTATTGCAAAATAGCATTTGATTACTCATCTGACAAAATCACAACCATACAATACAGCACCTATGACGGCGAAATACTTAATACAAAAGAAGACTACTACAATGACAATGGAAATTTAATAAAATCAGTCACTTATGGTAAACATGGCAATTTTCTACGAGGAATCGCCATAGAAGTAGAACCATTGCAACACACAACTAAAGATATTGTGACAGACAAAATAACGAAAATTGTCAAATTTAATAATCGGGGCGAAAAGATAGAAGATATCTCAATACATTATTTTGGTGACAATAACACAGAATATTACCAACGCTGTGATTATTATGATCATAAGACTGGAGACTTGATTAAAACAACACATACAGATCCAGATTCTGAAGGGGTTTTTGACCGAGAATATAAATATGAATACAACGCTAATGGACAAAAGGTCAAACAGATTGCCCTTTTAGCTGGTACTGGCAATAGTGAATCAACATTTTTTTATGAATACGATGACTCTGGAAATGAGATTGCAATTAGACGTAAAGACTCCGATAGCGATCAAGAAGGTTATGACCTCGAGATATTATATGAATATAAAGGCAACAAACAAATAAAATATACGCAGTTTATTGATGGTGATTTAGCCTGCGTTGTAGTATATGAATACAATGAATACGGCGATTTAATCAGAGAAGAAATACAAAGCTATAGGCATAGCCAATATCACAACATCACACACGAGATAGAATACTTTTAACCAATTAACTAACAAACTTAAATTTAATCATTATGAAATGGTACTTAAAATGCATGCAGCAGTATGCTGATTTTTCAGGGAGGGCCCGTCGCAAAGAGTATTGGATGTTCTGTCTAATCAACTTCATATTCGGCTTTATTGCCGGATTCATTGACGGCTTGTTGGGAATAACACTATTGTCAATCATATATCCCTTACTGGTTTTCATACCGGGTTTGTCGGTTTTAATTAGAAGACTACACGATGTTGGAAAGAGTGGGTGGATGTGGCTTATAGCTTTTATCCCTATTGTCGGTGCTATATGGTTATTTATCCTATTTTGCACAGATAGTCAACCCGGACGTAATCAATGGGGAGATAATCCCAAAGAGTATCAAACTGTATAACTTAATTTAATCATTATGAATCTATTAGCATCACCCCCGGGAGCTTTGTGGGCCACAATTTCCCGAATTTTCCAACAACATGGTTTTTGGGCAGCCGTTATAGTCGGACTAATTTTGTTAGGACTATGGGCAGCTTTCAAATGGCACGACGAAAACAAAAACAGAATGTAACCATAATTTAACCTATTAAACTTAAATTATTATAAAAAATGTTAATCCTCTTCTGATTATTCTTTCAATCCTGCTTCCCCTCGTTGGCTATATACTCTTCTTCGTAAAAAAGGATAATGACCCCGAAGCAGCATCTGCATACCTTTGGTCTGCAGTCGGAGGCTCTGTCGTTGGTCTAATCATAACATTTGCTTAGCTCCGACACCCAAATATCTAACTCTATGTTTGAGGAATATATTTTCACTTACATAGGGTTAGATATTCCCCATTTACCATCACGTCTCAAATAGTCTTATACTCCGACAAATAGTTTTTAGACAATACTTAAAAAAACTTAAATCAATGATTAAACACAACAAACTAATCCAAAAGATATGTTGTTCAATAGCAATATTTTTCATATTATTTACATTGATCCACTCCACGAGTGATTATATCTTAAACCCACGCCACCATGTTGATGAGGTTGATGGTGGTTTCAACGCATGGGTTTCCCATAGTTGGGGATTTGCCTCTGGTAATGGGTTTTCCAATATAAACAAAACAATGGCTTATCAAGAGGCTAAAAACAACTACAATACTGATATGTTAAGGGTTCAACAATTAGGTCTTGGATGCGCCATTTGTTTTATACTGCTGAGTATAGCTATCAAAGATAATACGCAAAAATCAAAATAAATCTCTGCACCATAGTTGTTTACCCGATTCAATTACAACAAATATAAAATATGAAGAATCTGTTTTACTTATTCTCAGCTCTACTTTGTATGGGCTGCATAAAGCGGCAGCAAAATAATGAGATATTCTATACATCAACAAACGGAGAGATAATCCAGCCTAACGAAGAGGTTAATTTCGGAGCAAATATCGTTTCAAATACCTATGAGGATGGAAAAGGCATTATTCTTTTTGATGCAGATGTAACTACTATTGGTAAAAATGCATTTGAAGACAATGATTGCTTATCAACCATATCTCTCCCCAACAGCATTACAACAATAGGTCACAGTGCATTTGACGACTGCGACAACTTATCGGAAGTAGTGTTAAGCACCAAGCTTGATTCAATCGGTGACTATGCATTTTACGACTGCAATCTAAAAGAAATCCGAATCCCTGACAGTGTAAAATCAGTAAGCAGATATGCATTTGAATGCAGCAGCCTATCTGCTTTTTACGGCAAACTTGCATCGGATGACAATAGATGTTTGATTATCAACGGAGAGTTAGTAGCATTTGCGCCACATGGCATTAGTGATTACACAATTCCTCAATCGGTAAACGCTATTCCACGTAATTTTTTCCGCAATTTAGAATCGATAAAAATACCTGATGGTGTAACTACTATCGAGACATTTTACGACTGTCGAAAATTACATAGTATTATACTACCTTCAACACTTACGACTATCAAAGATTGTGCATTCTGTAACTGTGTAAATTTAACATCAATAGATTTACCAAATGGAGTGACTGAAATTGGATATGGCGCATTCGACAACTGCGAAAATTTAACATCAATAGATTTACCAAACGGAATAACCGAAATTAAATCCCATACATTTGTTGGCTGCATTAATTTATCGAATGTCAAGTTTCCGAATAGCGTTAAGATAATCGGAAGCGCCTCATTCGCCAACACTGCCATAAAAGAACTTATACTTCCCTCAAATGTTGAGAGAATAGAGGGGCAAGCATTTAGGGATTGCTACAATTTGACAAACATCAAATTACCCAACTCTTTATCCTACATAGGGGATGGTGCCTTCATGGACTGTTGCAGTCTTGAATACATAGATATTCCTAATCATGTATCTCAAATAGGAGAGTCTGCATTCATAGATTGCACTAATCTTAAAGAAGTTAAAATAGGATCCGGATGCAAAAGGATCGGCAGCTATGCATTCAAAGGTTGCTCAAGTATTGAATGCATATATTGTTACTCAAAAGAAGCTCCAGCTGACGGTATTTTGTGGCCATTCCCAAGAACTTGTATAATCTACATTCCAAAAGGAAGCTATCTATCATACCTTAAAGAATGGATAGACCATTATGAATATGTAAAATCTCAAGTTCGCGAACTATAAAAGATATAATCACCACGCACAACATTGTATTCTATATTACAATTTTGTATTCTATGATAGAATAATTTTGCTGCTTCTGCAATATTTTTCGGTTGAGGGGGTAGTAGCTTTGGGAAATAATCAGTATATTTGCAAAGGTGCTTATTACGAAATTGCACTTTAGGGAACAAAATCAGTTTCTGGCTGCTGTCAATTCACGGCGTGTCGCTATACTTTGAGTTGCTGACCCCTCCTCGGGCAGGGGATTTGGTCAGTCTAATGGCTGAAAAATTGCATATAACTACCTTTACAAAAACTGCAAAATTATGAACTCTTTAACCGTAAATCTACTCGGTATTTTCAGCTCAATAGGGCGTGCGTATGACCACGGGGGCATTCTCGGTGCGGCAATAGCCATCATTATCATCGTCGCACTGCTATATGGGCTATATGCTCTGACCATTGGGCGCAAACTTAAACAAGAGGCCGAGCTAAACCACCAACGCTGCAAAGAGTACACGCGCCAACAAAACGACAAAAGCATTAAACTTTAGCGCATTACACCCCACTGCAAATCTAAAAAGAGTGGAGTTTCAAAATTTTTATGGCGAATTATTTGCACAAAACAAAAATTTGCCATACATTTGCACCTCGGTTGGCGAGAGTTAACCGAAAATGGTGGATGTAGCTCAGTTGGTTAGAGTGACGGATTGTGGTTCCGAAGGTCGTGGGTTCGAATCCCATCTTCCACCCCAAATTTGAGAGGACCTGTCTAATAAGCTTTTAGGCAGGTCCTCTTTTTGTCAGAAGTTGTATAACAAGAGGGATTTTAAGGCTTGCGAAGCCCGAAAAAGCGGAGTTTACTGAGCGTAAATGAGCATTTTGAGGGCGAGCGTAACGCAGAAATCACCTTGTTAGACAGCTTCTTTTGTTGTTGTGCGTACGTCTATGAGCAAGCTCACACGAACACACAACAACAAAATTTGCTCCGCAAAACACCTCTAATTTTAAGCGCAAAAGTGGCAAAGGGAGATAAATTTGTACATAATTAGAACTTTTTGGCGACAAAACGAGAGAACAACTTGTGCAAAGATTTTATAACTTTGCAGGCAAAACAGTACAAAAATGGTAAAAAGCTACACTCTCTCCGAAGAACTGACAAACTCTATCTCGCACGCTATCGGAACCATATTAGGACTTGTGGTGTGTATAACATATCTAAGGTGGGGATATGTTTGTGGCTCGCCGATAGCCATATTCAGTCTTTGGCTCTACCTCTTTGGCGTAGTCAGTTCGTACGTAGCCTCAACACTCTATCACGCCTGCCCTGCCGAGCGACAGACACGCAAAGCCCGACTACGCAAATTTGACCACGCAGCAATCTATTGGCACATAGCAGGCAGCTACTCGCCCATAACTCTGATAGCTATGGTCGAAGCCGGTGCCGAGATATGGGGTTGGGTGATATTTGGTTTTGTGTGGGGGTGTGCCATTGTTGGCACTACGCTCTCGTTTCGCCGACTCAAGTCGCACAGCTACTTGGAGACTGCATGTTATGTACTGATGGGATTATCGATACTCGTAGCCTTCAAGCCTTTTATCGAAAGTGTAGGTCTGAACATCGTGTTATGGGTGGTTGCCGAGGGGGTATGCTACATCACCGGAGCCGTACTCTACTCCTTCAAGCGAGTTCGATTTATGCACTCTGTATTTCATCTTTTTGTCATTGCCGGCGACATCTGTCATATGGTAGCCCTCTGTCGTGTATTGAGGATATTTCTACCCACACTTGCATAATATGGTCACATTTTGTAATTTTGCAAGGATAATTGGATAATACTCTGACTCCGAAAACCGTTAAGCGGATAGAGTCATCATAGAGGCACTCAAAATGGGATTTAAGTTAACGTCGGGATATATGCCTACGGGCGACCAGCCACAGGCAATAGAGCAACTTACCAAGTCGATAGAGACAGGGGTTAAGCACAACACCCTGCTCGGAGTCACAGGCTCGGGTAAGACCTTTACTGTTGCCAATGTGATAGCCAATCTCAACAGACCGACACTCGTACTGAGCCACAACAAGACCCTTGCAGCACAGCTCTACAACGAGTTTAAGAACTTTTTTCCCGAGAATGCAGTAGAGTATTTCGTATCATACTACGATTATTATCAGCCCGAAGCATATCTTCCTGCCAGCGACACCTACATCGAAAAAGACCTGTCGATAAACGACGAGATAGAGAAGATGCGCCTCAGTACAACCGCCTCGCTACTTTCGGGCAGGCGCGATGTTATTGTAGTCTCGAGCGTATCGTGTCTGTATGGATGTGGCAATCCCGAAGATTTTCACGCCACTGCCATCCACCTGAAAGTTGGCGACAGAGTGGGTTACAAACCTCTGCTCTACAAGCTTGTCGAGGCTCTCTACACACGCACAGAACACACTCTCGAGCCGGCGACATTCCGCATAAATGGCGACACGATAGATATCATGGCGGCATTTGGCGAGTTTGGCAACCAATGTTTCAGGGTTACATTCTTCGATGACGAGGTCGAGGAGATATCGGTCATAGACCATGCTTCGGGCCAACGACTACATTCGCTCGAGAACCTCACACTCTACCCTGCATCGATGTTCGTAACCACCAAAGAGCGAATACATCGTGCCGTACAACAGATATACCTCGACTTGGGTAAGCAGATAAAGTTCTTCGAGTCGGAGGGTCGAATGGTAGAAGCTCAGCGCATAAAGCAGAGGGTGGAGTATGATGTGGAGATGATCAAGGAGTTGGGCTACTGTCCGGGTATCGAGAACTACTCGCGCTACTTCGACGGTAGAGCCGAGGGGTCGCGTCCTTTCTGCCTATTGGACTACTTCCCCGATGATTATCTGATGATTATAGACGAGAGCCACGTGACATTACCTCAGATTCATGCTATGTTTGGTGGCGACCGCGCCCGTAAGGATAATCTTGTGGAGTATGGTTTTCGCCTGCCGGCAGCACGCGACAACCGTCCGCTAACTTTTTCGGAGTTTGAGAATCTTATGGGCTCGACAATATATGTGAGTGCCACACCCGCGATGTATGAGATACAACGCTCGGATGGCATTATCGTCGAGCAACTGATACGCCCCACCTACCTTGTCGATCCACCGATGGAGGTGCGCCCCTCGAAGAATCAGATTGACGACATTATGGAGGAGGTAGATAAGCTTGCGAGCAAAGACCAGAAGGTCCTAATCGTCACGCTTACCAAACGTATGGCAGAGGAGCTAACGCGCTATATGGAACGTGCGGGAATACGTTGCCGATACATACACTCCGACGTTGACACATTGGACCGTATCCGCATTTTGCAGGACCTGCGCGACGGACTGTTCGATGTATTGGTGGGAGTAAACCTGCTGCGCGAGGGATTGGACCTTCCCGAAGTGGCTCTGGTCATAATTTTGGATGCCGACAAGGATGGATTCCTGCGCAACGAAAGTTCCCTGACTCAGATTGCAGGTCGTGCGGCACGCCACCCCGAGGGCAGGGTTATTCTCTATGCCGACAGGTGTTCTGCCTCAATGGTCAAAGCCATATCGGAGAGTAACCGACGACGAATGTTGCAGGTGAAATATAACCACGAGCAGAAGTGTACGCAGCGCAGTGCGCTCAAGAGTGGCGACAAACCAAACAACCTGCTCAAGTCAAATGTTGCGATTGATGAGCCTATCGAGCTTAATATGAGTATGCCTATGGCTGCCGAAGAGCGAGGGACCTATACCGCAACCTCTTACACCTCGCTCGAGAATCAGATTGAGCAAACACGTCAGCAGATGGAACAGGCAGCCAAGGAACTTGATTTTATACGTGCCGGCAAGTTGCGCGACAAGATGTACGACTTGATTAAAGCCCTGACCGGCAAAGACCCGCGCCAAAGGGGTAAGTAATACAAAACCTATCGTATATTAAATTATGAGCCTGCCTAACAAAATGGTTTGTTAGACAGGCTCATAATTTAATCAGTAGGGCTACTTACTCAGTGCGAAACTTCTCGATAGCCTCAACAATGCGGGTAAAGACCTCTTCGACACTACCCAAGCCATCAACTGCCACATACTTATTTTGAGCAGCATAGTAGTCGGCAACAACCGCTGTCTGCGCCTTATAGGTCACAATACGATTTTTGATAACCTCCTCCGATGCGTCATCGGCACGACCCGAGCTTATGCCTCGCAGCATGATACGCTTAACAAGCTCCTCTTCGGGAACATCCATATAGACCATAAGGTCGATATGCATACCCTTATCGGAGAGCATCTTATCGAACGCCTCTGCCTGAGGAGTAGTACGCGGGAAGCCATCGAATATGTTGCCCGGGCCATCGCAATGCTCCTTGATATAGCCGGCAACGATATCGATAACCAGCTGATCGGGAACAAGTTGACCCTTGGCTATACACTCCTTCATACTCAAACCCAACTCTGTCTGGCGAGCAATCTCACCGCGAATAACCTCACCTGTGGAGACGTGGCAAATGCCGTAATGCTCCTTTAACATAGCAGCCTGAGTTCCTTTACCGCAACCCGGCGCACCAAATAATACGATATTTAGCATTTTAGAATAGGTACATTAAAAAACAATTACGCAAAAGTACGCCTTTTTTTTCAGAAAAAATAATGTTTTTGTAAATTTGTGGCAAATTTGGTAGTATGACAAGCAAAAATAGACGAACAGAGATTGCAACTTTGGGCGAATTTGGTCTGATTGACCACCTTACAAGCTCAATCAAGGTCGAAAATAAAAGTACCCTGCTGGGTGTTGGTGACGATGCAGCAGCAGTAGCTGCCGGCAAAAAAGAGGCTGTGGTATGCTCCACGGACTTGCTGCTCGAGGGTATAGATTTCGACTTAAGTTACTTCCCCCTGCGCCACTTGGGTTACAAGGCTGTGACCATTGGTGCAAGCGATATTGTGGCGATGAACGCCCGTCCCGAGCAGATTATGCTTTCGCTGGGCATATCGTCGAAGTTGCCCGTCGAGGCATTGGATGACCTTTACGAGGGTGCTAAATTTGCCTGCCGAGAGTTGGGTATCGACTTGGTTGGTGGCGACACGAAGGCATCGATGACAGGTCTGGTGATAAACATCACCACCATAGGCAGGGTTGAGCGAGGCAAGATGGTCAAGCGCAGTGGCGCCAAACTCAACGACCTTATCTGCATCACAGGCAACTTAGGTGCTGCTTATATGGGTCTGAGACTACTCGAGAGAGAGAAGCGCGTATTGAGCGGAGTGGATAATCCTGAGCCTCAGTTTGCCGGCTACGAGTATCTGTTGGAACGCTATCTTAAACCTCGCGCGAGGTTGGATATCATCGACCTGATGGCTCAGGAGGGGATAGTTCCCAATGCCATGATAGACCTTTCGGATGGTCTGTCGAGCGACCTTATGCAGATATGCAAGGCTTCGAAGTGTGGTGCAAGAATCTACTTGGAGAGAATCCCCATTGCCAAGCAGACCTCGATGCTCGCCGAAGAGATAAAGGCCGACCCTGTGGTAGCGGCACTCAACGGTGGCGAGGACCACGAGTTGCTCTTCACCATTCCGCTGGATATGCGCGAGAAGGTAGCGGCGTTGGGCAAAATTGACATCATTGGCCACATCACGGAGCAGAGTACGGGTTGCTATCTGGTTACTCCCGATGGCTCGGACATCAAGCTACGCGCACAAGGATTTGTCGAGAAATAGCAGTCATAGCTTAAATAAACGACTGAGGGCTGTCAAAAAAACAGCCCTCAGTCGTTTATTATTGTACCTGAATCTCCTCAATAAGATATCCCGCCTCGAGATAGTACTCCAAAAGCCACATCACAAAGCGAATATCGACAGCCACCGTTCGCGACAATTCGGGGTGGAACCACAAATCGCCAGCCATCGACTCACGGTTGCCATCAAATGCCAAGCCTACAAGCCTGCCCCGACTATCGAGCATAGGTGAGCCGGAGTTACCGCCGGTAATATCGTTATCGGTCAGATAATCGACATACATCTTTCCATCATCAGACCATCTGCCCCACTCGCCTTTTAGGATTAGCGAGCGCAATTTGGAATCGACATGGAAGTCATAGTTTGTGGTCGATGCCTTCTCCAAATATCCTTTGGTTGTGGAGTGGTAATCGTTAACAACGCCATCGCAAGGCTCGAGCGAGCGTACACAACCATAGGTTAGACGCATGGTGGAGTTTGCATCGGGATATTGGGGCTGACCCATAGCCTCGCGGTAGTCATATTGCAGACGACGATAGAGAGCCTCATCGCTATCGACCTTCACACCTACCGACTCCTCAGCATCCAACACCGCTTGTGCAAAGGGACGTACCCCCACCGAGCCGGCAAGAGCCACAAGGGGATCGTTATAGCACTCCTCGAGAGTATGGGTTTGCGACAGGAATTGGGTATAACTCTCAGCCGAACGACAAAACGAGCCATCGAAAGCCTCACGAGCCAAACGCTCAACATCGCCCTCATAGCGGTCATACTCCGAACGTAGATGCTCGCCCCACATCGAGCGAGGCACACTCTGGGTGAAGCCCTTAACCGTATAGAGGAACAACTCGCGGTCGGTGGAGGAATCATAATTGTCAGCCAGATGGTGAGTTGCTCTGTCGAGACTCTTCCAATCGCTACTACCAACCTCAAGTTTGCTCTTTTTGTCGCGTGTCATACGCTCGATGAGCGACCATACACGGTTGGCGGCTATCAGCGCACGGCTGGGACCAAACCAAGTCTCCTGATACCAAGTACGCACCCTCACGGCCTCCTCTCTGGCATTATAGCCGGACTCCAATCGCTGCATAATATTGCCCGTGCTACGCAGCAACTCACTATCAGAGCCAATCCACTTCTCGATGGACTCTTTCTCGCACTGACGATGCGACTCAACGTCATAACGTCTCAGGCACTTATCCTCCCAATGGGTATAATCTGCGTAGTTGCTCAACGAAAAGTAGCTATCAGAATATGCCAAGCGCACCAACGAATCGCTCTCCATATTGCGACGAATAATCTCCATACGCTTGTGACGACACTGCGAAATGATGGGATTACGCATCTCACGCTCCTGAACGACCCACGGCGAGCCGTAGCGACGAGTACGACCCGGGAAGCCGATAATCATCGAGAAGTCATTCTCCCTAACACCCTCACTCGAAACAGTAAGCCACTTCTCGGGGCGAAGGGGTATATTCTCCTTACTATACTTCGCAGGCTTACCATCTTTCGATGTATAGACTCGATAGATAGCAAAATCGCCCTTATGCTGGGGCCAACCCCAATTATCGGTCTCGCCACCAAAGGCTCCGATACGTTGGGGAGGAGCAGCCACCAATCGTACATCCTCATAGACCAAATAATGGAAAACAAAGGTCTTACGGCCATCCCACATGCGCGCACACCAAGGGGTAAGTCCGGGCTTTGTGTGGCGACGTTCCATCTCTCCCACCAACTTCCTGCTACCCATTATACCCCATCGTCCCACACTCTCGAGTGAGTCGCGGTAAAAGGCAGCCTCATCGGAAATATCCTCAACGGAGTGCAGCACCATAATCATCTTACCCTCGACGGGCAACTCCTCCGACCGGCTCATTGCCACAAAGCCATCCTCGAGGTAGTTATGCTCGGGGGTAGAGAGCGAGCAGATGTCGCTATAAGCTACGTGGTGATTGGTTATGAGCAGACCGTTTTGAGAGATAAAGCTGCCTGTACCCATACCGCCATCGATTGCCACCACAGCTCCGGTGAGCGACTCCACTTGCGAGAGGTCAATCTCGACTCCTCGCTCGAGCATCTGGGGATAAACCCTCTCCAACTGACCTATGAGCCACATACCCTCGTCAGCCACCACAAGGCGTGGCAACGAGAGCAGAAGCCCGATAAGAAACACTATTTTTTTCATATTCTGGTCATCACTTTAGGATTACTCCTCGACGGTCTTACCCTCGATAAGGAATTTTATGCGAGGCTCGGTTCCCTCTTTGAATGTTCCGTCTGCCATGCGCAGAGTCCAAGTCTCAGCTTGGAAGATATCGTTCCAGATACGCTCATCGTTCCACATCTGCTTAACATACTTGAGGCGCATAGTGGGGACAAAGTCGCGCAGAACGAACTCTAACGATAAGATGCCGTCGCGAGTCGAAAGGAAGCTCTTGAAATAGGGGAAGCCCATTCTTATAGGGGTCTTTTCGATGCCCGCCATGGGAATCTCATAAATCGCAGTGGGATATGCCTCGGCATCGCCCCACTTCTTCTGGTTCTCAACAAAATTACCCTTCAGAGGCTCAATATCCTTGAACATCACCTGAGCAAACTCCGCGCGGCTGACCGTACGATTAACTTCGAATGTCACCATATCGAAGTCCATCATGATAGGCTTTGCATCCGGCTTCGCATTGGGTACAAGATACTCCTTTACCTCGACAAGTTCACGAATCTGCTTCTCGGTATAGCCCTTCGCGGGGTCAACATACAGCTCGACCTTCACCGGACAGTCAAACTCAGATGTGAAGCCGAATATACCCTCCTTCTCGCCAAGGAAGAGCAGACCGAAGTGAATCATATCCATACGGTCGCGCAGACCCTCTACTCCCAAACGAATAACCTGAAGCTCGGGAACACTCTCCTCGGGCATCGAATATTTGCGGATAGTGGGAGTGAAGAGCAACTCCTGCAACTTACGCTCCGTCATAACCTTACTGTCGTAGCTGATGACCAGACCGTGGCGACGCACATAGGTCTTTACGCCATAGACTCCCGGAACACTCTGCAACTTAGCCGAGAGGGCCTTCGAACTACCATAACACTTGATGGTCTTGAGTCCATCCATCGAGAAGGTTTCCATATTCTCAACCTTCTCCCACTCGCCCCACTTCTCATCGATTGTGGGCAGCTCCCACTTATTGCCAAGCGTAACTGCGAGGGCAAAGAGCAAGACAGCCAAGAGCGCAGGCAGCCAGCGCAACTTCTTGCTACCATTGACCTGAATAGCACCCGGAGCGCAAGCCGACACACAATTTCCACACATGGTACAATCGACGTGGCGAATCTTCTCAAAATTCTTGATATCAATCTGATAGGGGCAACGCTTCATACACAAACCACAAGCGTTACACTTATCCTTATCACGCTCCATGACAAGCACCGGGAAATAGCAGCTCTTGAGTTTGATAATCTCGACCAAGTAGCTTGCAAGGCAGGTAGCGGCAAGCACCCACACCCAACTACCCTCAATGCCCAGCGCAGAGAGTCCCCACACTGCGATAAGAGCGACAACAAAGAGAGGGGTGAACTTGAAAAGGTTGCTTACTGCCCCCAGCGGACAGATGTAACGACACCAGAATTGGCGCACCACAATACCTCCGAGGAAGAGTACCGATACCATAACGGCTGAGAGCCATGGAATAATCTCGCCTTTGAAGCCTGTTGCCATAGCGTAGTAGGGGTCGAATTTCTTGCAGAACAACTCACTCGAATCTATCGTATAATAGAATATCACAAACAGCAACACATATTTCACCACCCTCAACATGCGGTCTGCAACCGAACCTGTCCTTACATCAATCGAGCAGTGCAACTTCTTGCCCAACTTACCCATCCACTCGGTGAGAGTACCCAATGGACAGAGGTAGCCGCAGAAAAGCTTCGAGAAGAGGATAACACCCACCGCAAGGGTTATACCCATCATTATCTGCAACATCGACATCGAGCAAGCCAACGAATTGTTGTGCAGGTAGGTCGAGAGAGCCTCCAAACCACCAAAGGGGCAGTATGCCTCAACATCGACCGGTTGCTGAGTAAACTTACGATAGGCTATGGTCGCCACAATAGAGACCAATACACCCCACTGCAAGAGGTGTTTTGCAAAATTAGAATGAGATTGCTTCATAGTATAATTAGGTTTTTAATCATCAATACAACCGCGTAAAGATATAAAAAACTCTTCAGATAACAAAATCGGGAGGGAGGGGTCTGCGGCAGAGCCGGGAAATAGAAAGGGCATAAAAAGCCCGAGTGGACAACACCTAAAGTGAGCAGCCACTCGGGTTAGCTTCAAAGTATGACCCTGCAACGCCACAGTGAGGGCCAAATCGGGTCACACCAATCAACGAAGCTCCAACACGCTTCTTGCCGCTGCTTCATCCTCGGAGCGGACAATAAGCTGAGCAGGTATGATACCTGTGGGATAAAGTGTCGAGCTGTACTCGTTGCGAATAGAGGACTCGATACCCGCACTCGCAAGTATAGATTTGGCGATTTCCGCCTCCGTAGGGGTGTTGTAAGACTTGATTACAACCAGAGTATCCTCAATCATAATCTCAAAGTTTTTAGGTGATTAGATATGTTAGCGAAGTAAAGTTAGTTATTTTGTAAATAAAAAGCAACTATCAAGCCTATTTTTTACCAAAAAAAGTATATCTTTGTTGCAATTTAGCACAATCGATATGGTTGATTTTGTACATCTGCACGTTCACACACAGTACTCACTGCTCGACGGACAAGCTTCGATTCCACGCCTTGTGGACAAAGCTATGCGCGACGGGCAGCGTGGCATTGCCATTACCGACCATGGTAATATGTTTGCCATCAAGGAGTTCTACAACTACGTGAAAAAGCAGAATGGCAAGAAACACGACAAGATAAAGGGATTCAAAAAACTGCTCGAGAAGATGACCAAGCTCCTCGAGGAGTATCCCAACCCCTTGTTGCGGCTTGATGAACTCAAACGCGAGATAGCTCCGTTGGATGTAAAGATGAAAAACGACGAAGCCATGCCCGAAGAGGCTGAGTTCTACACCAAGCTACGCTCGCAGATAGACGATATCGAGGCTATGAGCAAGGAGTTTGACTTCGATGTCCAAAAAGCACAGGAGAAGATTCAGGAGCTGGAGGCAGTACCCGACTTTAAGCCCATTATAGGTTGTGAGGTCTATGTTGCTCGTCGCTCGGCTCAGCTCAAGGACAAGAGTGTAAAAGAGGACCAAGGTGGTTGGCACCTTATATTATTAGCCAAGAATCTGAAGGGCTACCACAATTTGGTCAAGATTGTCTCCAAGGCGTGGACCGAGGGATTCTATATGCGTCCGCGAACCGACCGCAGCCAATTAGAGCAATACCACGAAGGTCTTATCTGCTGCTCGGCATGTCTGGGCGGTGAGGTCCCGAAGCGCATTACCAGCAACCAACTCGAGGAGGCAGAGGAGGCTATAAAGTGGTATAAGGGAGTCTTTGGCGAGGATTACTATCTGGAGTTGCAACTCCACAGAGCAACTGTTCGCCGAGCCAACCACGAGGCGTATGGGTTGCAGATGAGGGTCAACGAGAAGCTGATTGAGTTAGGTCAAAAATATAATGTTAAGTTGGTCTGCACCAACGACGTACACTTTGTTGAGGAGGCTGACGCCGAGGCACACGACCGTCTGATATGTCTCTCTACGGGGCGCGACCTCGATGATCCGGAGCGTATGCTCTACTCCAAACAGGAGTGGATGAAGACCCGCGAGGAGATGGAAGCTATATTTGGCTACGTTCCCGAATCGCTCACAAATACGGTTCAGATATGCGACCAAGTGGAACACTACTCCATCGACAATGCCCCCATTATGCCCAACTTCGAGATTCCCGAGGAGTTTGGCACCGAGGAGGGGTATCGCCAAAAGTACTCCGAAGAGGATTTGTTCAACGAGTTTACACGCGACGAGAATGGCAACGTGGTACTCGAGGAGAAGGAGGCACACAAGAAGATTGACAAATTAGGAGGCTACGACAAGCTCTATCGCATAAAACTCGAGGCGGACTATCTTGGCAAACTCACCTACGAGGGTGCAAGGAAGCGTTATGGCGAGACCCTGACCGAAGAGCAGCGCGAGCGACTCAACTTCGAGCTTCACATCATGAAGACTATGGGTTTCCCGGGCTACTTCCTTATCGTACAGGACTTTATACGCGCCGCACGCGAGGAACTTGATGTCTCGGTGGGTCCGGGTCGTGGTTCGGCTGCAGGCTCGGCAGTGGCATATTGTTTGGGCATCACCCAAATCGACCCCATAGCCTACGACCTGCTTTTCGAGCGATTCCTCAACCCCGACCGCATCTCATTGCCCGATATCGACGTCGATTTCGACGACGACGGACGAGGCAGAGTGCTTAACTGGGTGACGCAGAAATATGGCAAGGAGAAGGTTGCCCACATCATCACCTATGGCACGATGGCTACCAAGATGGCTATCAAGGATGTGGCACGCGTGCAGAAACTGCCCCTCTCGGAGTCGGACAGATTGTGCAAGCTCGTTCCCGACAAGATTCCCGACAAGAAACTCAACCTGCCCAACGCCATAGAGTACGTTCCCGATCTTAAGGCAGCGTGTGAGTCGGCAGACCCCATAATGCGCGACACGATGCGCTATGCCCAGATGTTGGAGGGTAATGTTCGCGGAACGGGTGTTCACGCCTGCGGAACGATTATATGTCGTGACGATATCACCGATTGGGTTCCCGTTTCGACTGCCGACGACAAGGAGACAGGCGAGAAGATGCTCGTCACGCAATATGAGGGTGCGGTAATCGAGGATACAGGACTTATTAAGATGGATTTCTTGGGTCTTAAGACCCTCTCGATATTGAAAGATGCCGTAGCCAACATCAAGCAGACCAAAGGTATAGATGTCGATATCGACGACTTTAGTATCATCGACGATCTGCCCACATACAAACTCTTCTGCGAAGGTCGCACGGTCGGCACCTTCCAGTTCGAGTCGCCCGGTATGCAGAAGTACCTCAGAGAGTTGCAGCCCTCGACCTTCGAGGACCTTATTGCGATGAATGCTCTCTATCGTCCAGGACCTATGGACTACATTCCGGACTTCATCTCGCGTAAGCACGGCAGGAGTCCCATAGTCTATGATATTCCCATAATGGAGAAATATCTTAAGGACACCTACGGTATTACGGTATATCAGGAGCAGGTGATGCTTCTGTCGCGTCTGTTGGGCAGCTTCACACGAGGCGAGTCCGACACCCTGCGTAAGGCTATGGGTAAGAAGATTAAGTCGAAACTTGATGAGCTTCGTCCCGAGTTCTTAAAGCGCGGTCAGAAGAATGGTCACGACCCAAAGGTGCTGAAGAAAATTTGGGCAGATTGGGAGAAATTTGCATCCTACGCCTTCAACAAGTCTCACGCGACGTGTTATTCGTGGGTAGCATTCCAGACAGCATATCTGAAGGCAAACTACCCCTCGGAGTATATGGCCGCCGTATTGAGTCGAAACCAGCAGAACATCGAGCAGCTCACGGTCTATATGAGCGAATGTAAGCGTATGGGACTCAATGTATTGGGTCCTGATGTAAATGAGTCGATGAGCCAATTTTCGGCAACCGAAAAGGGAGATATACGCTTTGGTATGGCGGGCATAAAGGGTGTGGGCGAGGCTGCCGTAGAGTCGATTATCAGCGAACGAAATAAGAATGGTCGCTACACCGATATATACAATTTCTTCGAGCGAGTAAACTTCTCGGTAGTGAATCGTAAGTGTCTGGAGAATATGGCACTTGCCGGAGCTTTCGACTCCATTTCCGGCTACCACCGCTGTCGCTTTTTTGCCGGTTCTGCCAACGATGTGCAGACCTTCATCGAGCAGTTGGTGAGCTATGGCCAACGCCACCAAAACGAGAAGAGTAATGCACAACAAAGTCTATTCGGAGCCGGTACGGGTATGGATATTCGCCATCCACAGCTACCCTCCTGCATAGAGTGGAGTGCGCTCGAGACGCTGAACAAGGAGCGTGAGGTGATAGGGCTTTATCTTTCGGCTCACCCCTTGGATACTTACAGCGTTGTGATTAAGAAGATGTGTCGAGTGCAGCTCAGCGACTTGGACCACTTAGACGAGCTGAAGGATAGAGAGATTGTGGTGGCAGGTATGGTTGTCGATGTACAGAACCTGATGACCAAGCGAAACCAGCCGTGGGGTCGATTCAAGATGGAGGACTACAACGGCTCGCACGAATTTTCGCTCTTCAGCAAGGATTATGAGAACTTCCGCCAATATCTCTTCAAGGACTATTTCCTCTTTATGCGAGGCAAAGTTCAACGTCGCCTCAGGTGGAATAGCCAGACCAAGAAGCAGGAGCAGACAGATGAGCTGGAGTTTAAGATTACCAGCCTTATGCAACTTTCGGAGGTGATGGATAACCTTAAGTCTATCACACTGAACATACCGCTGAGCAGTGTGCTGCCCGGATTTATTGACGAGCTGAAGCAAAAAGTCAAACAAAACTCCGGAAAGTCAACCCTCTACCTAAACGTCATCGACCCCGAGTCGGGCGTAAAGGTCGGATTCCTCTCGCGCAACCACAAGGTCGATATCAACGAAGAGTTTGTGCGTTACATCGAAGATGAGGGGCTTGACTACTCAATAGCATAGAATTTGAAAAGGATAAAACCTGTATAAATAAAACATTAACAACCTAAAAATTTTTTAATTATGGCATTAGCAATCACAAATGAGAATTTTGCAGAGGTAACTGCAACCAAGCTTCCCGTCGTTATCGACTTTTGGGCTGAGTGGTGCGGTCCCTGCCGTATGGTAGGTCCTTTCATCGAGGAGATGGCTTCGGAGTTCGAGGGTAAGGCTGTTATCGGCAAGTGCGACATCGAGGCAGCTGACGAAATCGCAATGAAGTATCGCGTACGCAACATCCCCACCATCCTCTTCATCAAGAATGGCGAGGTAGTTGACAAGCAGGTAGGTGCTTGCACTAAGGATGTTTTGGTAGGTAAGCTCAACGCTCTGCTCTAATCCGAAGAGCAGCAAAAAGGGTAACCTATGATTCGCTGTATCGATTGGTACGGTATGAGTGCCGTGGAGTTCTCTAAGGGGGACTACACGGCTCTCTTAGTTCCTCAGGTGGGTGCCAACCTCGTAAGTCTGAGGAATACACATTTAGGGGTGGAGTGTCTGCACTGCCCCTCGGAGTCGGAGGTTGAGACCTTCCGCTCGCGTCCTCAAATCTTCGGACTGCCCATACTCTTCCCGCCCAACCGCATCGAAGATGGTCGCTACTGTTTCGAGGGCAGAGTCTATCAATACCCCATAACCATAGCTAAGGAGAATAATTACCACCACGGCATACTCAAGAGTCAACCCTTTGTTGTATCGAAGGCTGAGGAGGATGACGAAAGGGTGAAAATCGAGGCTCGCTACTACTCGAACCCCGCAAACGACTCCATCTATCGTCATTTCCCGCACACCTTCAAGTGTAAGATTGTCTATACACTCTCGGCTCAGGGTCTTGAAATTGAGGTGGCACTCTTCAACAAGAGCGAGGAGAATATGCCCGTGGGTGTTGGCTTCCACACTCCGCTCAACATCCCCTTTGCCGGTGGAGAGGGTAAAGATTACCTGATGCGTGTAGCCGTAGATAAGCAGTGTGAGCTAAGCTCGAGAAATCTGCCCACAGGAAATCTCATCGAGCTTAACGAGCAGTTTGCAAAACTTCGTGATGGTGGTCTTCAAACCACCGACTGCGAGCCTATCGAGGCGGGCTTTACCCTGCGCGAGATTCTGGTCGATGGCAAGCCCTTCCGCGGGGCTGTGGTCGAGCATCAGAAGTCGGGCCTTAGGCTCTTCTACGAGGTTGACCAGAAGACCCGCTACTGGACCATCTGGAACAACGGTGGCAATCAGCCATACTGCTGTCCTGAGCCTCAATCGTGGATAACCAATGCTCCCAATGCCAAGAATCCCCAAGAAGCCGGAATGGAGTTTATCGAGCCGGGCAAGGGATGGAGAGCTAAGTATTGGCTCTATGTGAAGTAGTCTTTTCGATTATAACAAAAGGGTGTCAGAGAGCAATAGGCTGACACCCTTTCGTTCTCTCGGGGACTGACATTTTGTCAGTAAAACAGGTCGCTGTCCACATTGGCATACCGTTTGAGCAACCCCTTTGCAATAGTTTGAATTTAATTATACGAAAATCATACAAAAAAATGGCAAACGGTAAGATTGGGGTTACGACAGAGAACATATTCCCCGTAATCAAAAAATTTCTCTACTCCGACCACGAGATTTTCTTGCGTGAGTTGGTGTCCAATGCAGTAGATGCTACCCAAAAACTCAAAACCCTCTCATCGAAGGGTGAGATGCGAGGTGAGCTTGGCGACCTTACAATCGATGTAAAGGTCGATAGCGAGGCTAAGACACTCACCATCACCGACCATGGTATAGGTATGACCGAAGAGGAGGTTGACCGCTACATCAACCAGATTGCCTTTTCGGGTGCCGAGGAGTTTATGGCAAAGTACAAGGACCAAGCAATCATTGGTCACTTCGGCTTGGGCTTCTACTCCTCGTTTATGGTTTCGGACAAGGTTGAAATCTTCTCGCAATCCTACAAGGAGGGCAGCAAGGCCGTACACTGGTCGTGCAACGGCTCGCCTGAGTTTGAGATGGAGCAGATGGCTCAGGAGATGGAGCGCGGAACAAGAATCGTGCTGCACCTCTCGGAGGAATGTCAGGAGTATGCCGAACAGACCACTATCGACTCTTTACTTAAGAAGTATTGTCGTTTCCTGCCCATTCCCATCTCGTCGGGCTGGGTAAAGGAGTGGAAAGATGGCAAGTATATCGACACCGCAGAGCGCAACATCATAAACAACGTAGAGCCTCTGTGGACCCGCAAGCCCACGGAGCTTACCGAAGAGCAGTACAAGGAGTTCTACCGCGAGTTATACCCTACCAGCGACGACCCTCTCTTCTCGATTCATCTGAATATCGACTATCCCTTTAATCTTACGGGAATCCTCTATTTCCCTAAGATTCACAACAATTTCGAGATTCAGAAGAACCGCATACAACTCTACTCGAATCAGGTCTATGTGACCGACCAAGTCGAAGGTATCGTACCCGAGTATCTGACTCTGTTGCACGGCGTTATCGACTCGCCCGACATTCCTCTGAACGTATCGCGCAGCTATCTTCAGAGCGACTCGAACGTGAAGAAGATTTCGAGCTACATCACTCGTAAGGTGGCTGACCGCCTGCAAGAGCTCTTCAACACAATGAGAGAGAACTACGAGCAGAAGTGGGACGATTTGAAGATATTTATCCAATATGGTATTCTGACCGACGAGAAGTTTGCCGAGAAGGCTCAGGGATTTATGCTCTGGAAGAATAGCGAGGGCAAGTACTCTACACCCGAGGAGTATATCAACCTTATAAAGGAGAACCAGACCGACAAGAATGGCAACACCATCGTTCTCTACGTCGATGACCCCGTAGAGAAGCACTCGTTCCTCACGGCTGCTAAGGCCAAGGGTTACGACGTTCTGGAGATGAATGGCCAATTAGACAGCCACTACATAAATTGGTACGAGTCGAAAAACTCTTCGGTGCGCTTCACCAGAGTCGATAGCGACGTGGTCGATAAGCTCATCCAAAAGGCTGAGCCTTTGAAGATTTCGCTCAGCGAGGCACAGCAGGAGATTCTTCGCCCCGTATTCGAGAGCCAGATGCCACAGGATGAGAAGATTCACTACTCGATATCGTTCGAGGCGATGGAGGCTGACGAGGCTCCCGTTGTTATCACCCAGAACGAGTTTATGCGCCGCATGAAGGAGATGGCTGCCATGGGTGGTGGCGGAATGAGCCAATTCTATGGTCAGATGCCCGACAACTTCACCATCGCCGTCAATGGCAACCACCCCGTAGTTATCGATATTCTGGGCAAGGTTGAGAAGGAGTATGGCGACAAACTCAAGTCCATTACCAAGAAAATTGATGCGGCAGTGGGTGAGGAGCGTAGATTCGAGGAACTGACAAAGGATAAGAAGGAGGAAGATTTCTCCTCGGAGGAGAAGTCGATGCGCGAGGAGCTGTCGAAGAAGGTTGTCACACTTCGCGACGAGCGCAACGAGCGACTCAGAGAGATTGGTCGCCAGAACAACCTCGTTAAGCAGATTATCGACCTTGCTCTTCTCTCGAACGGAATGCTCAAGGGTAAGAACCTAACCGATTTTATCCAGCGAAGCATATCACTACTTAATTAGTAACCATATAGTAAAGTAGGACCTGCCTAATAAGTTTTTAGGCAGGTCCTCTTTTTGTCTGAAGTTGTATAACAAGAGGGATTTTAAGGCTAAAGTCCCTTTTCACCACTCACGCTCGGCATAGCTTGCAAGCAATCTCTGCCCTCGCTTACTCGTAGCGTTGCGAAGATAAGAAAAAGCGGAGTTTACTGAGAGCGTAAATGAGCATTTTGAGGGCGAGTATAACGCAGAAATCACCTTGTTATACAGCTTTTTACTACTTACACCTATTCTACAACAGCCCCTCAGCTCTAAAGCTAAAAAACTCGTTACGCGATATAATAATATGGTCCAGCAGCTCTATATCGAAGAGCTTGGCTGCCTCCTCCACACGTTGTGTGAGCTGCTTATCTGCCATGGAGGGTTGTGCTGCACCCGAAGGATGGTTGTGAAGAAGTATTATACGCGAACAGAGAAGTTCAAGCGAACGCTTAATAAGCAGACGTTGGTCAACAACTGTTCCCTGAACACCACCCTGCCCCACACGAAAACTCTCAATTATGCGATTCGATGTAGTGAGAAACAATGCCCAACACTCCTCGTGTTGAAGTTCGGCGAGTTTGGGTCGAAAAAGCCTCACCACATCCTCGGTAGAGGTTATGGTCTGCACGCTCACGTCAGCTTCAAGAGCCATCATTCTCCGGCCCAACTCAGCTGCCGCAGCTATCCTCGAAGCGCGCTTAAGCCCCACACCCGCAGCCATACGCAGACGAGCCAAATCGGCTCGGGCTACACCTGCAAGCGAGCCTGAGAAGAGACTGAGCAGTTGCTCGGAACGCTCAATCGACCCCTCGGCACAATCGTCAATGAGGAGCGCAAGCAACTCGGCATCGCTCAATGCAGCCACGCCTCGCAGTTGTATAATATCGTGAACAGATGACACTTACTCCGACTTTTTATTCTCGAGATTGAGTCTATCGACCTTGTCGAGCAGACGCAGACACGCCTCATCATCGCTTTGCTGCTCCATGGTTGCCATTGTATATGCAGCGTGCTGCTCGGCCTCCTTCTTCGAAGTACCATGACCGTGGCTCACCTCGATATCATCTATATATATGGTCGAGATAAAGTTGCCGGCCGTGGAGCCTTGACGAGTAACAAATCTCACTACATGGTGATTCTTCTGGCACCACTCTATCAGACGACTCTTGAAGTCGGTCTCAGCCTCGGTAAGATTATCCAAATCCAGATATTCAGGATATATCTTATTGATTAGCAGGCGATTTACAAAGTTATATCCTTGGTCGAGATATATAGCACCCATCATTGCCTCGAAGGCATCACCATAGAGATGTTTCTGCGAGCTTATCGCCCCCGCATGAGCCACAATCAGTCGATCCAATCCAAGCTGCTGAGCCAGACGGTTGAGCGATTGACGCGATACAATCTTCGAGCGAAGTTGTGTGAGTAGCCCCTCGGGAGCTTCGGGATATTCGATATATAGATAGTCCGAGGTGACAGCCTCGATTACGGCATCGCCCAGATACTCCAAACGCTCGTTGTTAATCTGGCGTCCATCATCGAGAACAAAAGAAGCTGACTTATGAATCAAAGCCAGCTTATAGAGGTCGATATTGTTCGGGATAAACCCGAACATATCGTCCATCTCTCTATAATACACCTTATCGGCACCGAAATTACGTCTTATGGGACGCAGCAAAAAGTCAATCACGGCACTCTTCTGGTGTTAAGTTTTACTCCTCAAATTTGCGGAGAATCAGCGTCGAGTTATGACCGCCGAAACCGAACGTGTTGCTAAGAGCAACCTTCACCTCGCGCTTCTGAGCAACGTCGAGGGTCAGATTGAGCTTAGAGTCAATCTGGGGATCAAGGTTCTTGCAGTTGATAGTCGGAGGCACAATGCCACGAGTGATGGCCATTACACAAGCCAAAGCCTCGATGGCACCCGTAGCACCCAAAAGGTGACCGTGCATCGACTTGGTTGACGAGATATTCATCTGGTAAGCGTGGTCGCCAAATACGCCCTGAACAGCCTTCAACTCAGCCACATCGCCCAGAGGGGTCGATGTACCGTGTACGTTTACATAGTCAACCTGCTCGGGGGTGAGGTTGGCATCGCGAAGAGCCTCGCGCATAGCCAAGATAGCACCCTTACCCTCGGGGTGGGGCGCAGTGAAATGGTGAGCATCTGCCGAGCAACCACCACCGGCAAACTCACAATAGATTTTAGCACCACGAGCCTTAGCATGCTCATACTCCTCGAGAATGAAAGCACCTGCACCCTCGCCGATAACAAAGCCATCTCTGTCAACATCGAAGGGACGCGAAGCGGTTGCGGGGTCATCATTGCGGGTCGAAATTGCCTGCATCGAACCGAAACCTCCGACCGAAGGCTCGTTTACGGCAGCCTCAGAACCACCTGCAATCATGACATCAGCCTTGCCATAGCGAATCTGGTTGAACGCCTCGTAAAGACCGTGGTTAGAAGATGCACAAGCCGACACGGTGCAATAGTTGGGACCCATAAAACCATACTTGATGGAGATATAGCCCGCAGCGATATCGGCAATCATCTTAGGAATAAAGAAGGGGCTAAACCGAGGGGTGTTGCCACCCTCGGCATAGCCCAAACACTCATCGAAGAACGACTTAAGTCCTCCGATGCCCGAACACCAAATCACACCGGCACGCTCCTTATTAAGAGCCTCAATATCGAAGGCAGCGTCAGCCATAGCCTGCTCAGCAGCCACAAGTGCATACTGAGTATAGAGGTCATACTTACGCGACTCCTTACGATCGAAATGGTCTGCGGGATTGTAATTCTTTACTTCACAAGCGAACTTTGTCTTAAACTTTTCGGTATCAAAGTGTGTAATCGGGGCTGCGCCACTAACTCCCTTTTCGAGATTTGCGAAATACTCTTCAATGTTGTTACCAAGCGGGTTGATAGTACCAATACCCGTAATCACTACTCTTCTTTCTGCCATAATAAATTTAAGTGGTTCGTTTGTGAAAAAGTTAATCCAATTTTATGAATTACTTGTGCGACTCGATGTAATCGATAGCATCGCCAACGGTTGCGATCTTCTCAGCATCCTCATCGGGAATCTGAATCTCGAATGCCTTCTCGAACTCCATAATAAGCTCGACGGTATCTAACGAATCTGCGCCAAGGTGGTTAGTGAAGCTTGCCTCGCGAACTACCTCCGACTCCTTAACACCCAACTTGTCGACGATAATCTCGACAACCTTCTGCTGTACTTCTGACATAATTTTAATTTTTTTAGTTAAACAATTATTTGTTAGAAATAGTGTTTTATCTTTTCAACATAACAAAAAATCACAAATCATCCCCCACTCCCTTCTGCTCCGAACTCAACGTCCCGACCAAAAGGTCGTTATCAAAACCGCCCGAGGTTTGTCATCGCCCCACTTTTTTTACGGTTTTTCGGAATTATTCGTAATTTTTGGGCAAAAATAACACTTTTTTTATTACTTTTGACTTGGAATTGAAAAAAAATGACCTTAAAATTTCAACTATTTTTACAACCTATTAAGAATCAGTGATTTATGAATTTATTACTAATTTCTAATTCGACCAACGCAGGTGAACCTTATCTAAAGTATCCTCTCAAAGAGATTGCCAAGACGTTGGAGGGTATCAAGGAGATTGTCTTTATCCCCTATGCTGCTGTCACATTCAGCTACGACACCTACGCTAAAAAGGTGCAGGAGCGATTCGCCGAGATTGGCATCAAGGTTCGTTCGATACACTCCTCTCCCAATCCACGCATTATGATTCGCCACGCTAAGGCTATCTGTGTGGGTGGTGGCAACACCTTTGCTCTGACCAAGAAGATGCAGGAGCAGGGTCTGCTGAGTGCTGTGTTGCGTCGTTTGCAGGCAGGTGTTCCTTATGTAGGTTGGTCGGCAGGTAGCAACATCTGCTGCCCCACAATCTGCACAACCAACGATATGCCCATCGTACAGCCCGAGAGCTTCAAGGCCATTGGTGCTGTTAAGTTCCAGATTAACCCCCACTATCTGGATGCCAATCCCGAGGGTCACGCAGGCGAGACTCGCGAGCAGCGCATCTTGGAGTATATCGAGGCTAATCCCCGTCGCTATGTCGTAGGTTTAAGAGAGGGTTGTATGCTTCGCTACAAGGATGGTGAGCTTTCGCTCATCGGTCCCAAGCCTATCAGATTGTTCAAGAAGGGTGAGCCTATTCGTGAAATTTCGGCAGGCGAAAATTTGTCATTCCTGCTCTAAGATATTGAATTAAAAAACGAGAGACCTCCGGCAAAACTCAACACGTCTTGCGAGAGGTCTCTCTATATAAATAGGTATAGTCTATGAAAAAGAGCTGGGGCTACATCCTCAACAGCGGAAAAAACAACAAGATTGCCTACTTCATCCGTCAGTTCACCAAGTGTTCTATTCCAAGGTGGCTGCTAAACAAAAGGCTCGATAGAATAATAGAGCGCGATAGTAAACGCTACTCGGCAGAGGAGATTGAAGAGCGAGTATCATACTACTGCAAACTCCTAAGCCACAAAGCCCTGCCTGCCGATGCCGAGCGACTGGGCGACTTTAAGCTAAAGGGAAATGGCAGTGCCTATTATTTCGATAGTCAGGAGATTGTTCGCTGGTTCGACAAGGATTTGAAGTGGTGTCACCTGTTTGGTGACGTAACCCACGTACCACCATACCCCACCATCGTCAAGAGTCGCCCCATAGCCGGCGATAATGCCAATTCGGTGGTACTAAACCTCGATAAGTGTCGCCACTTTGTCTTTCTTCGCGACAAGATTCCGTTCCGCGAGAAGACAGACCGCACTATTTTCAGAGGCTCGGTCAAGGGTAATGCCCAGCGTACGCTCTTTATGGAGAGATTCAAGGGCAACCCGCGTATCGACACTGCCGACACCTATGCCGGACCAACCGACCAGCAGGTCATAACCAAGGATTTGCAACCTCAAATCACGCTCTACGCCCACCTGAAGTATAAGTTCATTATGGCAATCGAGGGCAACGATGTGGCGAGCAACCTGAAGTGGATTATGTCCTCCTCGTCGTTGGCTGTGATGCCCAAACCCACATACGAGACGTGGTTTATGGAGGGCAGGCTCAAAGCCGACTATCACTACGTAGAGGTTAAGCCAGACTTTTCGGACCTTGAGGAGAAGATGGACTACTACATCTCAAATCCCGACAAGGCAGAGGAGATTATTCGCAATGCCAACAACTACATTGCCCAATTCAAGGATTGGCGCAAAGAGCGTCTTGTTGCCCTTCTGACGATGAGACGCTACTTCGAGATGACGGGACAAAAGTTGTAGGCATGGGACTCACTCAGCAAATAGGTTCACGAGGCGAGGATGAGGCCGTTGACTTTCTCAGACGCAACGGCTTTCTAATCGTTGAGCGTAACTGGCGCAATGGTCGTTACGAGATTGACATCATAGCTCAACGGTGGGACGAACTTCACTTCGTCGAGGTCAAGACACGCAAAGCAGGCGGATGGACAACTCCCGAGCAGGCAATCACCCGCTCGAAGTTTGAATCATTGCGCCACGCTGCGCGACTATACATCGCCCGCAAACACAGAATGGAGGAGCCCCAGTTCGATTTGTGTGCCGTAGAGCAATATCCGGATGGTCACTGCGAAGTTCGTTTGGTCGAGAATGCAATGGAATCACATTGGTAGTTTTGCATTTACGCTAAAAAAATGTTAAATTTGCACCATAGTTAAAATTAACCTGCAAAACCCAAACAACAGATGTTTATATATACCCTTGCAATCAAGCTCTACGCAGCAATCATTGCACTCGTCGCTCCTTGGAATAAAAAGGCTAAGCAGTG
This sequence comes from uncultured Alistipes sp., assembly GCA_964521245.1. Taxonomy (GTDB): domain Bacteria; phylum Bacteroidota; class Bacteroidia; order Bacteroidales; family Rikenellaceae; genus Alistipes. Next base: position 45,368 of record CAZFQU010000003.1, read on the forward strand.
GCGAGCCGGACGCAAAGGGCTGATTGAGCGTATGTCCAAGAGCATAAATCCCAACGAGCGTATTGTATGGGTACACTGCTCGTCGCTTGGCGAGTTCGAGCAGGGACGTCCCATAATCGAAGAGTTGCGCAAGCACAATGACAAGGTCAAGATATTATTAACCTTCTTCTCGCCCTCGGGCTACGAAATCAGAAAGAACTACCCGGGAGCCGACTACATCTTCTATCTCCCGCTCGACACACCACGCAACGCACGGAAGATACTCGATATCGTTAATCCCGAATTTGTAATCTTTGTCAAGTACGAATATTGGCTCAACCTGCTGAGTGAGCTGCGTCGTCGCACAATACCCCACTACATCGTATCGGCAATCTTCCGCCAAAATTCAATATTCTTCAAGTGGTATGGCGGATATTGGCGCGAGGCATTGAACGGATTTGACACCATCTTCGTTCAGGATAACGAGTCGAAACAATTACTCTCAACAATCGGCATAGACAACTGCTCGGTGGCAGGCGACACCCGCTTCGACCGAGTGGCCGATATCGCACGTGCGGCAAAAAAAATAGACATCATCGAGCGTTTCAAGGGCAAAAATCGTCTATTTGTTGCCGGCTCGACATGGGGTGCCGACGAACAACTTCTGCAACAGCTCATAAACAACAACCCCGATATCAAGTTTGTTATCGCGCCTCACGAGATGGAGGAGCAACGCATAGATAAGATTCTGAAGGAGAGTCGTGGCGGAGCTGTCAGATATACTCGTTGCGAGGACTCTACCCCACTTGCCGACAGCCAAGTTCTGGTACTCGACACTGTGGGCCTGCTCTCGTCGGTCTATGGCTACGCCGAGTGGGCATATATCGGAGGTGGATTCGGTGTCGGCATTCACAACACTCTGGAGGCTGCCACATTTGGTCTGCCCATAGCCTTTGGTCCCAACTATCACAAGTTCAAGGAGGCATGCGATATGATTAGCCTTCAGGGAGCAAAGTCGATAACAAACTACGAGGAGTTGGAGCAGTGGTTCCTGCCTCTAAAGAACGACGAGCAGCTACTCAAAGCCACTTCGCGTATCACTCGCGACTACACTGCAAAGAATCAAGGTGCAACATCTATAATCCTCAGAAGCATCTTCTCCAAATAGAGGGGGCGAGAGTGTGACAAGAGCCAGTGTGAGAGAGCAAAGACAAGCGGGGAAACAAGTGTGAGAGTATAGCCCAAGCTGATAATAATTCCCAAAGGTTGCATCCTTCAAATATTATAGGGGTTGTCCGTAAAAAGCGAACAACCCCTATAATATTTAATTGATGTTAAAATCCTACTTTGCGGTATCGCGCACACAACGCAACGATGCACCCGAAAGGAAGTTGCCATAAGCAACAGTTGCTTTCTCGTTCGATGCGTTATAGGTAGGCATCATATAGTAATACTGGATATTAGTCATCGCACCATCGGCACCGGTCTTAATCTGATAGTTGGTCGAGCCGATAAGGTAGCTCATAACGCCATAGATACCGTTGTAGTTGGTCACAAGGTAAGAACCGGCAGCTGTCAGAGAGCCACGGTTACGACAACTTGCAAAGCTCCACTCAAAACCTGCCTCGGCAAGTGCTGCGAGCGATGCACCACCGATAGTAGAGTCGTAGTATGCACCATCGGGATTGGTAACTGTGCCATTCGAGCAGTGACCTACCAAGCCTGTCATCTCCTCCAAAGTAGGAACGTGCCAACCCTTAGGACAAATACCCTGCACACCCTCAAATGAGGTAGCATTCTCGGCAGTAATCTCCTCTACACCAAACGCTGTCGCAGCATCGTAGAGCAGACCTAAAGTAGCTACAAGCTCAGGGTCGGCAACCTTCTCGGCATTAGCTGCGGGGTACCACACACCTGCCTGCTCGGTAGCATCCGACGATACGCTCTTGCCGGCAGGCACATAGCGCAAGTTATCGGTCATCCAAGTCTTACCATCGGCAAGGGTCTTGAAATTGTAGGTCTCGCCATCATAAACGAAATAGGTATCAAACTCCTCGAAGCTAACCTCCTTAGGAGTCTCGTCTGCGTTAGGAATCTCGCCCTCGTCCTCCCAATTCTCTATATCACCACTGATTGATGCATCGAGCGACTCGGGAATAAGAGTAGCCGACACGCTATATTGCGCACCGCTCTTAAGCTCAGCCTCTAAAAGGCTCTGGGTGTAGAGCTTACCATCGGCAACAACCTCGACCTTAAGGGCTACGGTCTGGGGAACAATAATGGCTGCATACTTATTGTCGGCAACCTTCAGAGCTGTAACTGACTGAGCCTCAGCCTGAGTATCGACAGCAACGCTTGCTGCATCGTGGTCGATAGTGGCAGTAGGAAGCGAACCACAAATCTTAACGCTCTCGATAGGAAGCTCAGAGTCGTTGGTGATGTTCACCACAATCTTGGTCATCTTGTGGTAGAAGGTCATATTAACAGCCTGCGCTGTGGGGGTCACACCACCCTTAGAAGCCATCATAAAGTCCGATGCATAGTAGCCCTCGCCACTCTGGTCAGCAGCCACACTGAAAGTTACGGGCTTGGTCTCGGCATAGGGATAGTATGCCGTAAGTGTGGACTCTACACCAAGGTCGTCATACCACAGAAGCGAGGTAGGCGAGAGGAAGTTTGTGCCGTTGAAGAGCATCTTGGCATTGTCTGCATAGGTAGCATCGGTGGTCTTAATAGTCAGACCAATAGCATCATCTGCCTCAAAATCAACCTCGGTAGCACGTGTAATTGTAGGGTCGATTGCCACCTCGCCCTTAAGCGACGGTGCAACATCTTCCTTAGCGCAGCTCATAGCAAAAATTGCAACTGCAAAAATCAGAATTTTTTTCATAACAATTATTTTTTAGAATTTTACACTCTTTACTCTATCGGGAAAATCCCCATTATAAGGTACAAAGATAATATTTTTTCGCAATCTCACAAAATAGAGGGGCTATCCAATGAAAATTGAGACAGCCCCCCATTACCAGAAGTTGTAAAAAAGAGTTTTTTAAGAGTGATCAAGTCCGAAAATGCAGTACTTACTTAAGGCATATGAGCATTTCGTTGATATGTCAAACGTAGAAATAACCTTACCTGACAACTTCTTGCTAATATTAACCCAACTATTACTTGGCAGTATCACGCACACAGCGCAATGCGCTACCGAATGTATATGTCTCAAACATTCCTGTAAGACGGCCATCGGGGTAGCTTGCCGTCACAGAGGAGCCAAGGCTTATGAACTGTGCATTCTTCATACTACCATCAGTATTGAGCGTAGTCTGATAGAGAGTCGAACCCCAAAGATAGGTCATAGGTTTATCGGGACCGGCGGTAATACCCTTCTGATAAGCACCAGAACCATTACGCATACCCGAATATACAAAGTTAAAGCCAGCTTCGTTTAGTGCAGGGATATAACCTCCATCATAATCAGAATTATAGAAGGGAGCCTCGCTGTTGGTAGGTGTATCACCCATAGCATAATCGCCAACAGCAGCATTACTAAGCTTCGAGCATTTACCCACCAAACCAACAATTTCATCCAAAGTGGGAACGTGCCATCCCTTAGGGCAGATGCCCTGTGCGCCCTCAAACGAGGAAGCATTGGTCAAGGTAATCTCTGTACCGAAGACACTCCTTGCGTTATAGAGCAAACCTAAACGCTCGACACCCTCCTCATCAGTAACGGGAGTTTGGGTCGTTCCGTCAGAAGTATATGAGTACCATACACCTGTATCGACAGTGGGGTCAGAGGATACGGTCAGACCGGCAGGCACATAGCGCAAGTTCTCAGTCATCCAAGTATTACCATCGGCAAAGGTCTTGAAATTATAACTTACGCCATCATATACGAAGTAGGTATCAAACTCTTCGAAACTAACCTCCGAAGAAGAGTCACCACCATCCTGCTCGGGCTGCAATGCTCCGGCATCGTCCCAATCTGCTATATCACCACTGAGTACAACATCTATCTCGTCGGGCAGTATTGTCACCGCAACATTATACTGCGAACCTCCTTGAAGCTCTGCTTCAGCAAGCGAACAACTCATAGCCTTACCATCAACCATAACTTCAACCTTGAGAGCAACACTCTGAGGAACAACTATTGCCGCCCACTTACTATCCGAAAGTTTAAGAGCCGATATAGTTACAAGGTCGGAGTTGGTATCGACCTCAACACTCTGAGCTGCGACATCAACCAATGCCGAAGCTAACGATCCGCTGAGTTTAACATCCTCAATCTCAAGACCATACTCATTTGTGAGGTTTATCACGATTTTGGTCATCTTGTGATAGAAGGTCATATCGATAGCCTGAACCGAAGGCGTAACGCCCTCTTTTTTTGCCATCATAAGGTCGGATGCGTAGTAACCATCGCCACTCTGATTCTCAGCAACAGTAAAACTTGTAGGCTCACTCTCCGAGTAGGGGTAGTATGCCGTAAGTGTGGACTCTACACCAAGGTCGTCATACCACAACAGAGTGGTAGGCGAGAGGAAATTCTCACCATTAAATACCATTTTTTCGTTCTGAACATAGTCTGCATCGGCGGTAGTAATATTCAGACCAATGGCATCGCCCGATTCAAAATCGACCTCGGGTGCACGGGTAATTGTGGGGTCAATTGCAACCTCACCACTAAACGAAGGAGTTTGATTCTCCTTAGCGCAGCTTGCCATCACAATAGCAGCTACTAATACAAGTAATTTTTTCATCTTTATCTGATTTTATTTGGTAACTGTTTGACACTGCAAAGGTCAATATTTAGCCACTAAAGCACAATACCCAGAATTGGGTAAAATAAAAAGAGTCACATAGCGAAAAGCCAAGTGACCCTTAAACAGGTTAACTCTTTAATAATTACCAAATTACAAACTATTAAAATTTATTGCTCAGAGATTTTATATTAATCAAAATAGGTATTTACCATTTGCAACCCACCTTTAGCAGGGCCTCCACACGATTGGGCTGAGGTATGAGACTCAGACCAAAGCCGTGCCAATAGTGAGCCTGAGGCTCGATGTAGAACCCCTTAGGCAGATTTACTCTGAAGCCCAAATCACAACCCAAAATCGGGGCTGTCATATACTCATCATACCACTCGGCATAGAGCATCTGACGCTGAGGGTAGCTACTCATAGAATCGCTATCGCTCACCTTAAGCTCACGATGAGACGAGCTTCCAAAACCATAGTTTAGTCCGCCAATAAGCTCGAGCTTGCCTATCGACCATACGCCATCAACATCGAACGACCAGCGCGTGCGCTCCTCCTCGCGCATATAGGGGTAGAGCAACGACGACTGCTTGTCGAGGTCCAAGTATGCTACCGCTGCCGACAGACGGTTCGCACCAATCTGAAGGTCGTAGCTAAGTTCGAGTTCGGTTGTTATTCCATAGTAGATAGGCACCTCGCCAAACTCCTGAGTAATGGTCACTCCACCCGAGGTCTGAGCCATCAGCACTTTCTCATTGTTGCGCATAAGCTCACGCTCGATCTCCAGACGCAGAGTGTGGAGTCTGTCCAAGACATGATGTTGCCAGCCTACCCTCGCGCGCCACCTATCGGCATCAAACGAGTGCCACTCTATACCCTTCTCGCCTGTCTTGCCATCGAGACGATGATACTCAGCCTCGACCAGCAACTCGCCATATCCCAACTGTAGCGACACACCGTGCAGCTGCTCTTTGATGGGTAGCGACTCCATACCCGAAATGCTCAGATGCAGGTCGGCACTCGTCCAAAGAGCCTCCTTACCATAGAAAAGTCCGCTATCAAAAAATGCTCGATAGGACTCGGGGGTGAAACCTATCTCCTCAGCCTTCAGGCTCTCGGAGCGTTTCTGATAGATGTAAGCTGCGCCCAACGACCACCTCTGGTGATGCCACCTGAAGGAGGGAGAGAGCTGAAAATCCATCAAGGTATTTTTGTGTCTGAGATCCTTGCGTTTAGCATAGTTTACAGCATCGAAATCGACCATCAGACCCAACTGCCACTCAGACGCCACATCGTAGCTTACGGCTCCACTCATAGAGTAGCACTCCCTAACCTTTCTGCCGGGGGTATATTCGTAGATATCGACAACCCAACTTCCGGGCGTTATGAACATCGAACCCGACATATTACGTCCATCAAAATAGTCGTACGAGAGCGCACCGCTGAACGAAATCTTATCGAAGTGAAGTATCGACTCGCTCTTAATGCCTGCCGTAAAACTATCGTCAGAGAGAGAATGATTGGTCATAGCTCCACGTTGCAGGCCACCCCACACCTCGGCATAGGAGACCGAGAGACTATCTGCCCTAAGTCCCGCACTATTATAACCCCAATTCCACATATTTCGCTCTTTGACAGCCTCATAACGCTGAGCATAAAGCGGGGTAAGAGCGCAAAAAAGCAAAACCGTCAACAGTAATCTTCTCATAGCTTAAGCGATTGCTCGTCACGCTCGTAAAAGTCGTTTGACGAATTGTTAGTATCACAATAGACCTCGAAGCCTGCCGCTTGGCTCAACACCTCATCCAACTTTCTGTGCAGGGTGCGTCCCTGAGCCGAGGTTGTCAGATAGACAAAACCCGCATCCACACTCTCGTGCAGACGCTTTTCGTTCTTCGTACTTTCGCCATTATAGACCTCGACACCATCGATTATCCACTCCCAAGGTATCTTCACACATATCTCAGACGAACCGGGCTTGGTAATGGTTGACTCCGCACGATTGGCAAAGTAGGAGTCTATATCAACCTGCTCGGGCGCACGGAAGAGAACCAGTGTCGGCGAGTTAATCGAAAGTATATATCCGTTTGCCTTGCCTACCTTAATGGCACACTCCATATATCTCTCTGCCAATATCTTATCTCCGGGAACAGGATGGTAGATAGTATTAGGATAGAGCGTAGGATTATAGCATACGAAATAGTCCGAGTTGTTGAGATTCACCGACAGAGGATACTGCAAAGTATGGTCGATAGCACCATTCACCACCACCACAGCATCCTCACCTGCCTCGAGCTGAAAGTCGGTACCACTGCCCGGGAATCGCCACACAGCCTCCACAATGGGGGCATAGTCGCGGAAAATGGTAGCACCTGTCTCGGGGTCAATATCGGTCCACACATTACCAGAGGTTGAGCTGGCATTGTATGGTTCGAGCGTACCGATGCAGAGTCCATCCAGATATTGCACCTGCGAGGAGTTGTTGTGCAGTATAAAGTAGCGGTCCGATTGGTAGGTTCCCTGCTCGGGAGCCTTCGAGCAACCACCCGAATAGAGTTCTTTGATGATTATCGAGCCGGGCTTCGAGTAGGAGAGTGGCACTCTGAGTTGCGAATTGCTGCTTGTCATATCCACCTTGTCGGCCATACCATTAAATATAGCTTCGCCGGCATTGTCGGCTATCATCACTCGATAGAAACCCCGCAGCAGGTCGAAACTCGCCCTACCACTCTCGTCGGTGAGTTGCGAGTAGCGACTCAAGGAGGTAAGTTCCTCAACCGTGACGGCTACACCTTCTCTACGATATTGGTCAAAGCCCTCGGGATAGACCACCTCCACATCGAGCCTGTACATAGCCTCTTTGTATGCATCCTCGGGTAGTGTTTGGCACGCCGCCAACAGCACAACGAGGGTCAATAGAATGAGTCGTTTCATCTCTCAGAGTTAGAATTTCAGGCGCAAGGTAAGTCCATAGTAGAAGCCCGGTGTATATATCACCCTCACTCCCGTAGCATGAGAACTCACATATTTGCGCGAATTAGTAAAGTTATTTGCGTAGAACGATATCGAGGCTATATCGCCAATCTCCTTCGTAACACTCAGATTTGCCGAGAAGTAGGGGTCGTACCCATCAGGATTGTACTGATAGATATTTCCCGAGCGCAAAATAAGGGGCGAGAACGATGGGTCTTGACGCTCAACATCGGTGAAGGGGTGAATCTGACCCGCCGTATCCATATAGTAGAGAGGCTCGATAGCCGTATAGCTGTCGCCATCATAGACACTGCCACCCGTAGGATTACCCTGCTCATCGACATTGTAGGCATACTCCTTGCCCGAGTAGAGGCTCAGATGCTGACTACGCTTTACGAGCGAAGACTCTAAGCGCAGAGTGATAATCATACGTATCGAGGGAATACGTGTTGTGGCGGTTATATTCATATCCAACGTATGGCTCTTCATACCATTATAAGTCACCGTCGTACTACCTCCATTGTCGGCATAGATACCAACATATTGATAAGAGTTGCCATTATCTACCGTACTCGACACCGAGGGGTAGTACCACGACAGCCCCTCACGCACATACTTCGTATATCCATACGCAGCATCGACCATAAACTCTGTCTTTAGGGGCTTTATCTCGGGGAAGCGAGACACAAACTCCAAGCCCATACGGTCGATGGGCGAGCCGTTGCGCTGATACTTGCGACGAGTAAAGGTCTGGTTGGTTCCTATCTTTTGCATAGCAATCCACCCCTCGTCCATATTGTCGCCATCTCTGACAAACAACTCTCCGGTCTGCCAATCGAGCTTGAGCAACGGATTTTGAGGTATGACATATCCCTCCGGAGTACCATATCGGTCGAAGGCTATTGGAAGATACTCCGTTGCCATCTCATAGGGGTTTTGCGTACGATTGAAGTAGCCCGTAAACGAGAGGTCGATGCCTGCCACCTTGATATCCAAACCAACCTCCGAGTTGCGGTTGCGTTGCCACTCAAGTTCAGAGTTATACTCCAAGGTGAAAGGATGGGTGTAATAGACGTATGAGCTGCCCGTTGACCACGACATATCGAAGACTCTGACATCGGTATATTCGGGGCGGGGGAACAACACTCCCAGCGAAGGTAGCTTCTCGACAAGTCCCCACCCTCCACGAATCGTCAGCCAATCTGTGAATCGCCATTTGAGATTAAAACGTGGCGACCACGTGAGCGTGTTGTTGTACGAAGTCCCCTTAATAAAACTCTTCTCTGAGCGCAGACCTGCCATCAGGGTCATCGACGTCGAGCCTATGGGCAGTGTCAGATTCTCCTCGACCCAGAATGCCAAGTTGTGCATATAGGGGATATTGGTATAGGGATAGGGGCGATAGCCGTTGGGGGCAAGTGCAGGGTCGGCATAATACTCACCCTCACCAATGTTACCCTCCGAACGCCATGCGATGCCTGCTCTTAAGTTGCTGAGTCCCTTACCATCGCTCCATCCGCGAACCCACTTCGCCTTCAACTGTGCCGAATAGTTGAGCTGCTTGGAGTCGATATACTGCAACGGATAGTGCAGCTCGGGCAATAGGGTGGCAAAATAGTAGCCCTCCAACTCGCTGTGTACGGCGGGCAGACGCGACGAGTTGCTCACATAGCTGCGTGTGCGTGTCAGGTCGTCATCATAGCTCACCGAGCCTTCCAACCTTAGGTCGGTAATCCAGCTCTTGTTCAGCAGCCACAATACCGAGGTGTTGAATCTCAGCGAATTGTCGCGGGCCTTCTGCCACTCGCCCTTATAGACATCGGGGTCGTCCTTGCTATTCATACCGCCGATGCTGGCATTCAGAGCAGCCGAAAAACGCCACACCTTATTGAAGGTATTGGTGTAGCCGAGCGATAGTGCCGAACGTTGATAGGTCAGATAGGGCGATACGGGATTCTTCGTGGCACGTGTATATTCCACACTGCTGTTTACTATACCTCTATCACTACCCAAGTCGAATCCCTTCGATAGCGAAATCTGCTTGGTTCGCGGATTGGTGGCAAATAGGGCGGTCCAAGGGGTAGCACCCTTGCGCGTAGAGATACGCACCATACCCGAACCTATATCGCCATACTCAGCCGATGGCACACCGGTAATAACCTCTACCCTCTCGATGTTTGTCGATGCCACGTTGCGGGTCGATGCGCCCGACAGCTCGCCCAGCGACGAGTTTGTCGAGAGTCGCACACCATCAACCTCGACGGCTGTCGAGAAAGCGGCATTGCCCACCGCAGAGCCGGCATCGCGTAACGATATGGTATTATCCTCCGTAAGGTCGGGGTTTACGCTCTTTCCACCGGGCAGGAGCGATGATATATCGGTGGCATTGACCATCTGAAGGTGGTCCAGAGCGTTGCGATTTATCGTTCTCGAGGTTGACATAGCATTCTCGCTGCTCTCGGCAACCACCACCACATCGTCTAACTTGAGGTTATCCTCCATAAGACGCAGTTCCAAGGTCTCGACACTCGGCACCAAGACTTTTCTTTGCAGGGTCACATAGCCCAGACACTGCACCGCCAACTCTTGTTCGCCACGTGGCACACCTTCCAACACAAATTCGCCCTTGTGGTCTGCCACAGCCCACAGCCCGAGTTTGGGTAGCTCAATAACTGCCTGACCGACCGGCTCCGAGGAGGAGTCGCTAAGCACTACGCCTCGCACCTGATAACGCTGCGCATATAGCGTCAGGGGCAAAAGCAAAAAGAGTATTATTGATATAAGTCGGTTAATTTTCATCATTTTAGTCTATCCAAAATTGGACATTTTCGCTCTGCAAAGATAACATTTTTCGTCAAACGACCAAATACCGACTTTTAGCTATTTTACTAACCCAATAAATTTATAGGGGATGTTCGGTCCAATCACCAAACATCCCCTCACTAAATTTTACAGAAAAAGCCGACTACTTATTGCCGTAGGTTACCACAAGCGTACCTACATAGCTACATGCAGTATTTGTTGAGTTACTATTGCGACAAACGATGGTTTGACTTCCCGAGGGGATAGTAACCGTAGTGTTGCAGGAGTAATCCTTATAGCTGTTATTACCATTAGCACTCGAGCTGACCAACTCCGAACCTCCAACAGTAAGTGTAAACTCGGTTTCGAGACTAACAAAAAATCTACTTCCCGTCAAACCACCGGTCGATACTACACTCACTTTGGTCGAAGCGGGCATGCTCAGATTCTTTGTGATGGTATTAGCACCTGTATCTAAACTTGTACCCACAGCATAACCCAAACGAACAGCCGTATAGCTCTTGTCGGTATTGCCCCACCTAGTAATATCTGTATCGCTCACCGCCCACGCATTAAACTCGTCGTTGGCTGCGGGGTTGAGCGTATAGGGCAGACCGGTGATATAGAGGGTCTTCTTGGGTGCCGCGATGGTCGCGCCATAGGTGGTCACGATATATGCCTCGACATCATAGCTGCCGAGAGCCGAAACACTCTGATTAGCAATCGAGAAGCTCTTCGACGACTTATCCCACATAACATTACCCTCAGAGTACTTATAGGTAGTGCCGCCATAGACAATCGCAAGGTCCGAAATAAAGGCATTCTGAATACCCGAATAGGTCATTGCGCAACCGCTATCCTGCGAGAAGTAAACCACATTGTTGGCACAGCTGTTTGCTGCCTGCGAGTTACCCTCGTCGTAGTAGCTGTACGAGGTGCGTGCGCCGATTGTCACTGCAGGCTGGCTCCACTTGAGGTTGATGGCAGTGGTCTTGCCACCCTCGAAGAGCTGACCGTCGTACGCCTTGACCATCTGCTGACCCTCGGCATTGGTCAGGGTGAGAATATAGCCGTCGTGACCCGACTCTGCGGTCATATCCAAGCCTGCGGGCAGCGAAATGAAGAACTCCGAGGAGCCTATGTTGCTAACCGTGATTGCATCTGCCGATGCCTCGCCGAGAGTTGTGGTGTCGGTCTGAAAGTCGTAGCTGAATGTTGTGGCAAACTGCTGACCCGAGAAGGAGCTGAACTGAGCCTCAGCCACTGCAAAGTCGGCAACCACATAGAGCAACGAGTTTATGGGGCGGAACTCGATGTTGACATCGCTACGCTGAGTATCCTCATCACGACCTACGAGCAGAGCTGCGTCGGCAGCCTTGCCATTCTGCTGCTTAAGGTCATAGCTCACTGAGCTGCCCTCGATAGCCTTTGCGGGATAGGTCGCCCAATATGTGTCAATATCCTGAGGCTCGCCCTCGCCCTTGAAGCGTGCCGTAGCACCATCAACCTCCGAGGCTGTTGCTGTTGCAGCGATGGTTGTCGAACGCACATAAATAGCGTCACCCTCGACCCAGCTCACCTGCTTTCCATTCTCGATGGCTACACGTGTGGGGTCGGCAACCTGAGTTGCCGAGATTTCGAAATCAGACTTGGGAGTTACGATAGCCTCTTCAACAGAGTCGGTCGAGCAAGCTGCCGCTACGAGAGCTGCCGCAGCAAGTAGTATATTCTTGATTTTCATTTTATTACGCTTATTTTCGTCTGTTACACTCCGACACCTACTCCTTTTCCGAGCCTATGCCGCCATCACCATAATCCATACCGCCGCCAATTCCGCCGCCATCGGTCGAAAATGCAAATCCGCGCTCAACCTCAATCACCAAAACCTCGATTTCGGGAGCAATGTAGTACTTCTTGTTCATCAATTTTATGAGATTAAAATATAGTTTTTCTATTTTTCGGAGCGGCAAAGGTAGTCGATAAATTTGAAAAACAAACAACATATAGCAAAAAATCAACAAATAAGCAAAATATAATCACAAGCCGAGACCTCTGATTATCAGAATGTTCTACGCTCCCGACCCTGTATGACGGGTAGTAATAATAGGTATGACGGTGACAATAAAAAGAGGGTCAGGCTTTAAGCCCGACCCTCAAAATCATAAGTTGTAACAGTATTACTTGCTCCAACCACCAACAGCAGAGTTGTAAATCTTACCGCTGTAGTCGATGTTAATGGTAAGCATACCATCGGTCGAAGTAAGTCGACCGATGAAACGGGTCGAAACCTCGTTGCCATCAGCATCCCACTCGGTCGAGAGAGCTACACCACTACCCTCAGCAAAGTAGTACTCGTTACAATCTGCATCATATACTACAGTGTAGTCAGCGTCCAAGCAGGGAGCAGTCTTACCAATATAGTAGTAACCATAAGCAATCGAAGTACCTGCCTCAGCCTGCTTAATGTAGAACGAGTAGTAGTAACCTGCCTCGTCCATAGCCTCGATCTTCCACTCGGTACCCTCCTCGTTGTAAGCCGAAGTAACTACCATAGTAGGCTCGAACTCGATAGTAACGGGCTCAGCAGCTACACCACCGCCACTGTGTGCGCCGGTGTACTGACCTTGGCTACATACAATGTTATACTCCTTACCAGCAGTCATAATAGTCATCATATAGGTCAAAACATCAGTCTCAGCATTTACACCATCATAGCTCGACATCAGGTAAGCATAGTAATCTGTGCTGTTAGAAAGGAGGTCATAACCCTTACCATCGATATAAGCATACGAGTTATTGGCATCAAAATAAAGTACACCAAAAGAACTCATGTAGTCTGCAGTACCGACAAATACCTGCTGACCGCCAGAGAAATACTCACTTGTCAAAGCAGAAAGCTGAACAGGGGCTACAAGAGTAAATACGAAGAAATCGTCATCTACAGTGTACTCAAGAGTCAAAGCACCAGCTACGTCCTCCGAAGGATAAATCGAGACTGACGAGGGGTTGCTAAGATCGTACTGTACAGTCTCTACCTCAGGCTCAGCAGGCTTCGTGAAGCTACCCTCGTAGCGTACGCCCTCTGCACTCAGGAACGAAAGTGTGTAAACACCACCCTCGATCTTAAGGTAGTTATCATCACCGGGGATAAGAGTAGCCTTAGTACCCTCAGCACCAATGTAGGCAGTCATACCTGCAACATTTGCATAGTGAGTATGAGTGGTTCCGGGATAAGCGAAATAGTAAGTACCATCCTCAAGAGTGTAAGGAGTAAGCTTAATATTAAAGCTACCACCAACATTGATCGAAATCTGAGTTACGTTGGTTGCAGAATCCTCCGACAAGACATCAATACCGGTGATTTCCAACTGAGCAGTCGAAGTCTGCTCGGGATTAGCCCAAGTACACTGACTCTGGTTAAAGGTAATAGGCTGATCGATATACTTCTCCTCGGTCTCCTCGCGGAAAGTAGGCTGATCTGTTGCACCCTTGATAATAAGTTTGCCGTTGTTATAGTAGTATGCGAATCCACCCTTAGCAATGTTCTTGTAGGTTACACCGGTTGCAACATTGGTATAAGTCGATCTTTCGCCATCAAGCAAACCGTTCTCGATAGTGAAATCGGTATAAGCAGTAGGAACCTCGGTCGAATTGAAATAGAGATCGAACTGGTGTGCCAAACTGTAACCACCACCCGACACATAAGCAATAAGATCGATCTTAATATTGGTAGTATTACCATCAACGATCTTAGTGTAATAACGATAGTTACCAGAAACAGTAATTGCAGCAGCCTCCTCAACGGGCTTCTCGGGAGCCGACATATCGTAACCGAAAGCACCCTCATACTGGAGAACGAACTGACGCTCTACGCCATCAATCGAAGTACCGAGGAATGCAATCTGAACAGTCTGCTTATCCTCATCGGGCATAGTCGAATTGAACTGAGCCATATTAGCCTGATTCTCGGTGCTATTCTGCTTGATAGTGAAGTTAGCGTTGTTGAAGAACATCGACGACTTGGTGATATCGAACCAATCGAGCTCATAGATATTGTCAGCCTCAGATGCATAAAAGCCGAAAGTACCGTTGAAGTAGTTTACGCCAAGGTTGTACGAACCAACCAAGGTCATCTTGTTGAGCTGATCGTCCTCAGCGATAAGCTGGAAGCCCTCCTCGGTGAACGAAGGCTCGAAGCGGGTAGGAGTGAAGTTTACAACAACGGGCACCTCGGGCTCCGGCTCGGGAGTAACACCCGAATCAAACTCAAACTTATAGCGAGTACCATTTGAGCTGAGAGCATTGAAGGTGTACTTGCTACCCTCGATAGTGAGCGAGCTCTTACCATCGGGGAGGAACTTTTGATTGCCATCAACAGCTGCAAAAGTCTGTGCTGCGATAACGTAACGCTCGCGAGTAGAACCTGCGAGGTCGAAATAGTAAACACCATCACCCAAAGTGTAAGGTGATACCATCATTTCAACAGAACCTGCTTCCTCACCTACAAGAGTAAATCGCAGCTGTGCCATGTTATCCTCAGAATAAGTTGTGGTCGAAAGCGATGCGATTGAGAGAGTCTGCTCACCGGCCTCAGTAACATCAACGTTCTGGCACGAAGCACCCATAATAGTCTTGTAGGTAACATCGGTGTGCTTCTCCTCAGTGGAAGCGCGCCATACAGTGTACTTGTCCTTAACGGTAGCACTGAAAGTGATCTTGCTTGCAGTAGCAGTCGATTTGTCAACCAACTTAACCGAACCGCTGCGGAGAGTATAAACACCCTTAGGCATAGTCAAACCGTCAACCTTAACGGTCATAGTCGAAGTGGTCAAGAGAGTACCCTCCTCAACCGAGAACTCGGTACCAGCCGAAGTGAACTCGCCCTGAATAAATACATTGAACTCGAGGTTCTCGTTGAAGAAACGATAGTTACCCTCGGCAACCTTCTGGTAGTAACCAGAGTTAAACTTGTAGCCAGAGAAAGCAAGCTCCTCTACGGGACGGGGGTCGGGTTCCTCCTCCTTGGGATAGAGTGCGAAAGTAACGCCCTCGGGAGTGATGAAGTTGATCTTATACTCAACAGCACCCGAAATCATATTGAAGGTCGAGAGAGCGCCGGAGAAGACATACTTATCGGTCTCAGCATTCTCGCCATCATACATAGTCTGAACGTTGAAAGCCTCGCCCTCGATAACCGAGAAACCGCCACCGATTTCGTTCCACGAACAAATCTGATCAACACCGGGGTTCTGAGTATCAACCTTCGAGATTACGGGATAGGTACCGGTAATAAGGATGGGAGCCTGATCATTTGCGGTATCGATAGTAAGACCTGCAACTGTGCCCTCAGTCGAGGTAAGCTCGAGATACCATACAGAAGCATCGTCGGCATAATCCTCAGAGCGAGCAAGGGTAGCCTTCTCGATAGTAAAGTCAACGGTCTGAACCTCGGCTGCGGGCTTAAGACCCGAAACCTCACCCTCATAGGTAGCAGCAACCTGCGAACCTGCCTCAGTCATAAACGAAGCGTCAACGAGGTAAGTACCGGGGGTATTTACGCTATCCATAACAGAAAGCTTACCGGCATTGATAACAACACCATCAACCTCCGAACCGTCAAGGTTCAGAAGAGCAGCATAGGTGATGCCGATCTCGCCCTCCTCGGGATTCATCCAGCACTCCTTGTTAGCGATGCTCTCGGTGGTGTTAAGAGTAATCGAAAGCTTGTACTCCTCACCAACCATAGTAACGATGGTCTCACCATAGAGGTCGTCAGCAAATACGTCAACTGCGGTAGCAAGAATTACATAGTTCTCGGGAGCCTCCGAACCGGGAGTGGTAACGGTAGCTGTGATCATCTTAGCCTCAGCATCCTCACCCTCGCCCTTGTAAGCCAAGAAGATGGTGTACTCGGTAGCAGCCTGAACGCCACGACGGTGCGAAATTTCCTTGGTGGTGTTAAGCTCCTCCTCGCCAAGAGGATAACCGCCCTCGCCAAGGATATACTCAGCAGTAATCTCGTCGGTAACAAGCTCAGTAGCAACAACATTGTACGAAGCAGCAACTACGTTCTCGGTCTCAACAGTGAAGATAATCACAGACTCGGTAACGTTCTCGTCGTTAACCTCGATCTTACCAACAGCCTCGGGAACTACGGGAGCTGCAGCGGTAGTCATCTCTACAGTTGCAAGAGTAGCCTTCGACTTGTCAGCATTGTTGGCAGCAGCATAGATAGTATATGCTGTCTCTGCCTCAAGTGCCTCAGCCTTAAGGGTAAGCGACTTGTTTGCCTCAACCTTGGTACCATTTGCAAGAACAGCAGCTGCGTCAAGAGCAGCAGCATCGCTCTTCTGAATAGTCCAAGCAACCTCGGATGCCTCCTCGGTCTCAAGGGTAAACGACAGGCTCTCGAAAGTTGTCTCACCAGCGGTAAGTTCAACGACAGCGTCAGGATAAGTTACAACTTCGGGGTCGTCTGACTCAGAACAGCCGATGAAGAACAATGCCATCGAAAGAGCCGAAAGAGTTAATAAAAACTTTTTCATTTGATGTTTGTTTTAGTTAATAATTAAATGAGTTAAATGTGTGTTTTCCAATGCTTTACAAGCCAAAATCCCCCACCCGACACTGTCGAGCAGAGATTTTTAGCCTCCGTTTCAGACTGCAAGATAGAAAATTTTCGCCACACAACAAAATTTTTTTCATTTTTTTGCACAACGAAAATTAAGCCCCTTTCACGAACAAAAGATCACATTCTATTATCGAAAACGAGCGCCAACTAATAATCCCAATAAACCGGAGGACAAACTCTTACGAAATGAAAGTAATTCCACGTATCGCAAAAGAAACCCGGGTGGGTAGTACTTGGATGTACGTCCCACTCGGGTTTAGTTTGGGATATGCGGAATTTACCGCATACAAAAAAATAAATTTGAGCTTAGAAGTCAGGTAGTTACAACGCTCGACACAAAAACCGCCGATGGGTAGTACTTGTCGTACGTCCCATTGGCGGTTTTAGTGTTAGCGGCAGTAAATGACTGCTTATGAGTTCAAATTAGATGATGCCCTGCTCAAGCATAGCCTGTGCCACCTTCATGAAGCCTGCGATGTTAGCACCCTTAACATAGTTAACGGTACCGTCAGCCTGCTTACCATACTCAACGCAAGCCTCGTGGATCGACTTCATGATGAAGTGGAGCTTGTCATCAACCTCCTCGCCTGCCCACGAAATGTGCATACAGTTCTGAGTCATCTCAAGACCCGAAGTAGCTACACCACCAGCGTTAACTGCCTTACCGGGAGCGAAGAGAATACCAGCCGACTGGAATGCGTGGATAGCCTCGGGGGTACAACCCATGTTCGAAACCTCAGCGCAGCACCAAGTACCGTTAGCCAAAAGCTCCTTAGCGTCAGCCTCGTTAAGCTCGTTCTGGAATGCGCAAGGAAGTGCGATGTCACACTTAACCGACCAAGCCTTCTTACCAGCGGTGAACTTACAAGCCTCGGGGAACTTAGTAGCCATATCCTCAACCTTGTTGCGGTTCGACGAACGCATAACGAGCATATAGTCGATCATCTCCTTAGTGATACCACCAGGAATCTCGCAAACACCGTCGGGACCCGAGATAGCGATAACCTTAGCACCAAGCTCGGTAGCCTTCTGCGATGCACCCCAAGCTACGTTACCGAAGCCCGAAACAGCAACAGTCTTGCCCTTGATATCCTTACCAGCCTTAGCCAACATATACTCAACGAAGTAGAGTGCGCCATAACCGGTAGCCTCGGGACGGAGGATAGAACCACCCCAAGTCATACCCTTACCGGTCAAAACGCCGGTGTGGTACTTGCGAGCAAGCTTCTGATACATACCGTTGAGGAAACCGATCTCACGACCACCAACGCCTACGTCACCTGCGGGAACGTCGGTATCAACACCGATGTTGTTCCACAACTCCTGCATGAATGCCTGGC
>CAZFQU010000004.1:0-50104 GCA_964521245.1 uncultured Alistipes sp.
TTAGGCTCAAACAAAAAAAGACCTGCCTAACATTTTTTAATTGTTAGACAGGTCCCTCTTTTTTGTCAATAACGCTCGTAAAATTAAAAAAATAGACTCTATCGTTTTAATTATCAAAAATTATTTGTACCTTTATGGTCAGCAAAATCAAATTACACATATATGTCAGCACTTACATTCGACAAAAGCGAGTTGGGTAACTTGGAGTACTCGCTCCAACGTGAAATGCTCGCAACCGATCGCCGCGGTGGCTATATGAGTACCACAATCGTATGCTGTAATACTCGTAAATATCACGGATTGATGGTGGCTCCGATAGATGAAAGCGACCGCACTTATGTATTGCTCTCGTCGCTCGACGAGACTATTATTCAGCACGACCAGTCTTTCAATCTGGCCCTTCACCGTTTCCCCGGGACTTATGAACCCCGAGGTCACAAGTACATCACCGACTTTGAGTACACCCCCACTCCGACCATCACCTATCGCGTGGGTGGTGTAATCTTGAAGAAGGAGCTTTTGTGGATTCACAAGCGCACACAGCTGATGATTCGCTATACGCTTGTCGATGCTCACTCCGATACCAAATTGCGCTTGCGCCCATTCTTTGCCTATCGTGACAAACACTCACTTTCGAAGGCAAATATGATGGCGAATGGTCGCTCCTATCCCATTGTTTGTGGTGTGAAGAACCGCCTTTATGAAGGATTCCCTTGGTTGCACTTGCAGACCAATCGTCCCGATGCAGAGTTTGTGGCTGCTCCCGATTGGTACTACGACTTCGAGTATAGTCAGGAGGCTCTGCGCCAATATGAGAGCCACGAGGATTTGCTCACTACGGGTTACTTTGAGGTCAATATCAAGAAGGGCGATAGCGTAATCTTCTCGGCATCGGTCGATGAGATGTCCTCGCCTAAGGAGATTGAGGAGTTGTTTGCTCAGCAGATAGCCCGTCGCACCCATAAAGAGGATTTCCTCTCGTGTCTGCACCACTCGGCACGTCAGTTTGTGATTCGTCGCCCGGGAAATCGTACAGAAATGATTGCCGGCTATCCTTGGTTTGGCGTGATTGGTCGTCAGACTTTGCAGGCTCTGCCCGGTATTGTCCTTGAGCAGGGATATAAGGAGGATTGTCAGGAGATTCTCGACACGATGATTCGCGATATGAAGGATGGTGACTTTGCTTCGACAGCTTCGGCTGCCTATGCGGCAGATGCTCCGCTTTGGTTCTTCCGTACATTGCAGGAGTTGGAGCGTGAGATAGGTTCGAAGGAGGTTTGGAGCCGCTATGGCGAGGTTATGAAGTCGATACTTGGCGCATATAAGCGTGGTGTTGGCGGTGTTGTTGCTCTGCACGATAACGGTCTTATCTGGGCTGATGGTGGTGACCACCCCTTGACTTGGATGGATTCGGTGGTAGATGGTAAGCCTGTGACTCCGCGCCGTGGCTATGCTGTCGAGATTCAGGCTCTGTGGTATAATGCTCTGTGCTATACACTTGCACTTGCAGGCAAGTATGGTGATAAGGCATTTGTCAAAGAGTGGGAGTCGTTGCCCGAGAAGACCAAGAGCGCATTTGTCGAGAAGTTTTGGCTCAAGGATGAGGGCTATCTTGCCGACTATGTTAATGAGTTGGAGGTAAATAAATTCATCCGTTGCAATATGATTATTGCCTGCGGTCTGCGCTATAAGATGCTCGATGAGTCGCAGATTGTGAGTGTGGTGATGACCACTCGTCAGCATCTGTTGACGGCTCGCGGTCTGCGTACACTCTCGCCTCGCAACCCCTTGTACAAGGGTACACTCGAGGGCGATCAGGCGCAGCGAGATATTGCAGGTAAGAATGGTACGGTTTGGATTTGGCCCTTGGCATTCTATGTTCGCACCTGCTTCGATATCATGGGTGAGAAGTTCATAGATGAGGCGCGCGAGATTATTCGTGGCTTCGAGGAGGATATTCAGGCATACTGCATAGGCTCGGTTAACGAGGTATATGATGCAGACCCCCCGTATCGTCCTAAGGGTTCGATGTCGCAGGCGTGGTCGGTTGGTGCCGTGTTGGAGATTTGTCGTATGGCAAAGGAGTATGGAACCGATACCGAGGAACCTAAGGCGAAGAAGAGCCGCAAGTGTGCTGCAAAGAGCGAGGCTAAGAGTTGTAAGAAGGCAACTAAGAGCCAAAAGAGTGTAACTAAAAAAACAAATAAATAGCCTATGAGAGTATTGATGTTTGGTTGGGAGTTCCCACCCCACATTGCAGGCGGTCTGGGTACGGCGTGTTATGGTATGACACGCGGATTGGCTCGTAACGATGTGGAGGTAATCTTCGTGATGCCCAAGGCGTCGGGAGATGAGGACGAACGCTTCGTAAAGGTTGTTAATGCGAGCGACGTAGAGGCTCTCTACGGAGATGTCACCAAGGGAGCAGAGGATATCCTCAAGAAGATGACCTTTATACATATCGACTCGAATATGGTGCCCTACATCTCTCCCGAAGAGTTTGAGAGCTATCACGACGAGTATGTTAAGAGTGGTCAGAAAACATGGGAGACAGGCGATGTTTGGTCGCAGCGCTATACTTTCTCGGGTAAGTATGGAGCAAACCTTATGGAGGAGGTTGCGCGTTATGCAATCGTTGCAGCTCAGGTGGCTAAGGACTTGGAGGGTCAGTTCGACGTTATCCACGCTCACGACTGGCTCACCTACTATGCAGGTATCGCAGCAAAGCGTGTTTCGGGTAAGCCCCTTGTTGTCCATATGCACGCAACATCGTTTGACCGTGGTTCGGTAGATAATATCGATACACGCGTATATGAGATTGAGCGTACGGGTATGGCAGCGGCTGATCGTGTTATTGCTGTGTCGAATCTAACTCGCAATATCATTATCGAGAAATATGATATTCCTGCCGAGCGCGTTATTACGGTACACAACGCCGTGCGCTTTACCGACCGCAAGGGTGCGTTGCCCGAGCGCGGTGTGAAGGATAAGATTGTCACTTTCCTTGGTCGTATCACCTTCCAGAAGGGTCCCGACTACTTTGTCGAGGCAGCTGCAAAGGTCCTCAAGCGAGTGCCTAACGTACGCTTCGTGATGGCGGGTTCGGGCGATATGATGAACCACGTTATTCGCCGCGTAGCTCGTCTGGGTATCTCCGACAGATTCCACTTCACAGGCTTCTTGCGTGGTGATGATGTTGATAAGATGTTCCAGCTCTCCGACGTATATATCATGCCCTCGGTATCGGAGCCGTTCGGTATCTCGCCTTTGGAGGCTATGCGCTCCAATGTGCCGGTTATCATCTCCAAACAGAGTGGTGTGGCAGAGGTATTGGACTATGCCGTTAAGGTTGATTATTGGGATGTAGATGCTATGGCAGATGCAATCTATGGCCTGATTACCTACCCCAGCCTCAACAAGATGTTCTCGGAGAAGGGTCTTGAGGAGGTTACACGCCTTAAGTGGAACAATGCGGCAGCCAAGATTAAGGATGTATATCAGGATGCCATTGATAACCCCGTAAAGTAGAAATAATTAAAACTATAACCTATATATGAAAACCATCTGTTTATATTTTCAGGTACACCAGCCTTGGCGTTTGAAGAAGTATCGCTTCTTCAATATGGGCAAAGATCATAACTACCTCGACGATATGCTCAATCGCTCGATTATGCAGAAGGTGGCTCGTCAGTGTTATCTGCCGATGAACGCTCTGCTGCTCAACCTTATCAAGGAGAGCAAAGGTAAGTTCCGCTGCTCGTTCTCCATTACGGGTAACGCTATCGAGCAGTTCCGTGCCTACACCCCCGAGGTGTTGGATTCGTTCCGCGAGTTGGCATCAACCGGCTGTGTAGAGTTCCTTGCCGAGACCTATTCCCACTCGTTAGCAGCTCTTGCATCGAAGGAGGACTTCGAGCAGCAGGTTAAGCTCCATTCCTCGACCATCAAGAAGGAGTTTGGTGTTAAGCCCACAGCTTTCCGCAATACGGAGCTTATCTACTCCGACGAGATTGGTGCTATGGTAGCCGATATGGGCTATAAGACTATGCTTGCTGAGGGCGCTCGTCACATCTTGGGATGGAAGTCGCCCAACTATGTATATGCTAACGCCATCGACCAGAAGGTGCGCCTCTTGTTGCGCAACTATAAGCTCTCCGACGATATCGCTTTCCGCTTCTCGAATCAGGGCTGGGACGAGTATCCTCTGACTGCCGATAAGTATGTGTCGTGGCTCACAGCCGAGGATACCCCCGGTGAGGTTATCAACCTCTTTATGGACTACGAGACCTTTGGTGAGCATCAGGGGGCTGAGACCGGTATCTTCGACTTTATGAAGGCTCTGCCCGCAACAGCTTTGGCTTCCGAAAAGTTGGAGTTTGCAACCGTTAGCGAGACGGCCAAGAAGTATCAGCCCGTGGCTGTGCTGCACTGTCCTCACGTTATGTCGTGGGCTGACGAGGAGCGCGATATTACCGCTTGGTTGGGCAACGAGCTTCAGAACGAGGCATTCTCCAAGCTCTATGAGCTGAAGGATAAGGTGGCGAAGCTCAAGAGTGAGGATTTCAACTATGTATGGAACTTCCTCCAGACCTCCGACCACTTCTACTACATGGCAACCAAGTGGCTCTCCGATGGAGATGTACACTCCTACTTCAACCCCTACGACTCGGCTTATGATGCATTCATCAACTATATGAATGTTCTTTCCGACTTCCAGATTGAGGTTGAGAAGGCTTTGGAGGCTAAGAAAAAGAAGTAAATTCTCTATTCTTACACAAGAAGCTGTCTAACAAGGTGATTCTAAAGTTAAGTTCCTTTTGGTTGCTTCGCCATAGCATAGCGAGTAAACTCCCTCTGCTTATGGCTTAATCACAACCTTACGCTCGCCTTAAAATCCCTCTTGTTATACAACTTCCGACAAAATGGACCTGCCTAAAAACTTATTAGGCAGGTCCTTATTGTTATGACTCCTAAGACAGCCTTATTTAAGGCTCTTTTGCCACTCCCAAGCTGCCCGAAGTGTCTGGTCGAGGGTGCGTGTAGCTCGCCATCCCAGCTCGTTGTTGGCAAGTGTGGGGTCAGCCCATATAGCCATAATGTCGCCCTCGCGACGTGGTGCTATGCGATAGTTGAGCTTGAGGTTGTTGACCCTCTCGAAGCTTTTTACCAACTCCAAAACCGAGACTCCGCGACCCGTTCCCACGTTAAACACCTCGTAATTCTTTGCCCCCTTGCCCTCCTGCATACGGTCGATGGCCGCAACGTGTGCCTTAGCCAAATCGACAACATCGATATAGTCGCGGATGCACGAGCCGTCGGGTGTGGGATAGTCGTCGCCAAAGACAGACAGACACTCACGAATACCGGCAGCAGTCTGTGTGACGTAGGGGACCAAATTCTGAGGTACGCCACGCGGTAGCTCTCCAATCAGAGCCGATGGGTGCGCCCCTATGGGGTTGAAATATCTGAGGGCTATGGCGCGCATCTGGGGATATGCCTTCATCGCATCGCGCAGGATATCTTCCGAGATTTGCTTTGTATTTCCATAGGGCGAGGTAGGCTCCTTGCGCGGAGTGGACTCCGTGACGGGCTGCTTGTCGGGCTCGCCATAAACCGTACACGACGAGGAGAAGAGTATGTTTGGGCGCGAGAACTCCTGCATCAACTCTATGATATTCATCAGCGATAGCAGATTGTTGCGATAGTAGAGCATAGGCTTTTCTATCGACTCGTTGACAGCCTTCGAAGCTGCGAAATGGATGGCGGAGTGGAAGTCGTATTTCTCGAAAAGTGACCTCAGCGCCTGCTTGTCGCAACAATCGACCTCCTCAAAAGGGATATCGCGCTGAGTAATCTTACGCACGCCCTCCACGGCTCTAATCTCGGAGTTTGAGAGGTTGTCGGCAATGACCACATCATAGCCCGCCTCGATGAGTTCGACCGTTGTGTGTGAACCTATATAGCCGGCACCTCCGGCCACCAGAACCATACCTTTACTCATAGGATTTATAATCTGTTTGAAGTTTTGCTAAAATTTTCGTACCGCACGAATCAAGTAGGTGATACCACTCTTCTTGAGGCTCATAACGTATGGCAGTTCGGTATCCATATCTGTTGCCATCGCCTTGTCTGCACCATCTTCTGTCGATGAAAAGTAGGGACATATCCTATCCAAACGTTTGCCACCGTTGTCGTGTAGTGCCGAATTGAAGTGGTTGCGTGCCTGACGATTGAACACCTCGCGCGGACCGCAGCCGTTGAAGTTGAAGGTTATCTCGAGCCACTCGTCGATTGAAGGCAGATACCACCCCTCGCCAAGCTCCTTACACCACTTGAAGGCGGGAAAGTGGTCCCACGACAACCCCGTCTGGGCTATATACTTCTCGACGGCCACCATATTATCCCAACCGTCGGCAGCAGAGTTCGCCCCCACCAGACGATAGTCCCCCTTCTCGAAACTGCTCCAATTGAGTGTTGCCTGCTGGAGTGAGAGTATCAGTCCGTGTGTGCCGTTGTCGTTGACCCGGCAAACAATTCCCTTCACATTGCCATTTTCGTACAAATCTCCAATCTTATAGCTCCTTACTGCATACTCGGTTTGGGGATTGGCGGTCTGACTGTCGGTGGGTATGCTGATAATGGGCTGTGAGGTGAAAAATTCGCGCTCTCCATTCTGATATTCGATGAAGAGAATCTGCTTTGTGGGCAGGATATAGGTCGGTCCGTCGAGATTCGAGAAACGTTTGTATCTCACCTCGTCGGGGCTTATCTCGGTAACTTTCACCTGAAGAGTAGTGTTGTCGCTCTTATGAATCAAATCTTGTGCCTTGGCACTGCCAAAAGCAATCAGAGCTACTATAAGTAGTAGTATATTTCTCATTTTTCGCAGTTTTATACTCCAAAGGTAGTGATTTTTTTGAAAAAACTCCCCCTCTGATGGTTATAAACGTAAGGTCTGCAAAAAAAGTATTATCTTTGTCACACATTGCCAGACTATTGTAATGGCGAGAGCAGCCATTCAGATAGTGTGGTACAAACAGCCTTAAAACAAAGATAGAAGGATTATGGGATTTTTTGACCTATTTAAGAAAAAGAAGAGTCAGGATGAACCTGTGGTGGAGAGCCAGAGTGCAGAGGTCGGACAGGAAGAGTCGATAGAGCAGACCAAAGAGCTTGAGGCAGGTCTCGAGAAAACCAAGGAGGGCTTCTTCTCGAAGTTGGCTCGCGCCGTAGCCGGTCGTTCGACTGTCGATGCCGACGTGCTTGACGACTTGGAGGAGGTGCTTATAACCTCGGATGTGGGTGTTGAGACCACCGTAAAGATTATTCATCGCATTGAGGAGCGTGTGGCTCGCGACAAGTATATGAACACCTCGGAGCTTCACTCCATCTTGCGCGAGGAGATAGCCCTCCTGATGGAGGAGTCGCATCGCTCGGAACGAGACTTCGGTATCGAGGTTAAGCCCGGTATGCCCTATGTGATGATGGTCGTGGGTGTGAATGGCGCAGGAAAGACCACCACCATAGGTAAACTTGCAGCCCAACTTACAAAGGCGGGCAGAAAGGTCTATATCGGAGCAGCAGACACCTTCCGAGCAGCAGCTATCGACCAGCTGGCAGTGTGGACAGAGCGTGCCGGAGCAACAATGATTCGTCAGGAGATGGGTAGCGACCCTGCATCGGTGGCTTTCGACACCCTAAAGTCGGCTGTTGCCAATGGTGCCGAGGTGGTGCTTATCGATACCGCGGGTCGTCTGCACAACAAGGTGGGATTGATGAACGAGCTGACCAAGATTCGCAACGTGATGGCAAAGGTTATTCCCGATGCACCTCACGAGGTAATGTTGGTGCTTGATGGCTCGACGGGTCAGAATGCCTTCGAGCAGGCAAAGCAGTTCACTCAGGCAACGCAGGTTACATCGCTCACAATCACCAAACTCGACGGTACGGCAAAGGGCGGAGTGGTTATCGGCATCAGCGACCAATTCCATATTCCGGTGCGCTATATCGGTGTGGGTGAGGGCGTTGACCAGCTCAAGATGTTCGATCGCAAGGAGTTTGTAAAGGCACTTTTCGGCAATGAAAAAAATTAACGTCATAACCCTCGGCTGTTCGAAAAATACGGTCGATTCGGAACACCTTATGGCGCAGCTCAGAGCCTCGGGCTATGAGGTTGTGGCAGATAGCGACCGCACCGATGCCAAGGTGGTGGTTATCAACACCTGCGGATTTATCGGCGATGCAAAGCAGGAGTCTATCGATATGATACTTCAGGCTGCGGAGTTGAAGATGGCAGGTAAAATCGAAGAGCTTTTTGTTATAGGTTGCCTCTCGGAGCGTTATGCCGATGAGCTTAGAGCCGAACTGCCCGAGGTTGACGACTTCTTCGGCGTGAAGGATTGGGCAGGTGTGGTGAAGCGTCTGGGTGGTGAGTATTGCTCGGAGTGTGAGACAGAGCGCGTGCAGACCACACCCAAGCACTATGCCTATCTGAAGATTGCCGAAGGATGTAATTGGAAGTGTGGCTATTGTGCCATACCGCTGATTCGTGGTGAGCATGTTTCGGTGCCGATGGAGAATATCCTCGAGGAGGCTCGCAAGTTGGTGGCGGCAGGTGTCAAGGAGATAATGGTCATCGCTCAAGATACCACCTACTACGGATTGGACCTCTACGGTAAGCGTCGTCTTGCCGATCTGTTGCGCGAGCTGTGTCGAATCGATGGTCTGGAGTGGATACGTCTGCACTACGCCTATCCGGCGGCCTTCCCGTTAGATGTGATAGAGGTTATGCGTGACGAGCCTAAGATTTGTAAATATCTCGATATTCCCTTCCAACACATATCAGACAATCAGCTTAAGGCGATGAAGCGTCGCCATACAAAGGCGGAGGCTCAGGAGCTTATTGCTCGTCTGCGTGAGGCGATTCCCGATTTGGCTATTCGTACGACAATGCTCGTGGGCTATCCCACCGAGAGCGAGGCAGATTTCGAGGAACTTGTGGAGTTTGTCAAGGAGATGAAATTCGAGCGTTTGGGAGTTTTCGCCTACTCCGAGGAGGAGGGGACATACTCGGCTCTGGAGCTAGAAGACGATGTGCCTGAGGAGGTTAAGCAGCAGCGTGTGGAGCGTTTGATGTTGATTCAGGCTGATATCTCGCAACAGAACAACCGAAATAGAGTGGGCAGAGTAGAACGCGTGATTATCGATTCGCGTCAGGGTGATTACTATGTGGCTCGCTCACAGTACGACTCGCCCGAGGTGGATCAGGAGATACTCATTCCTGCCGACCAAGGTCGTCTGTTCAAAGGCCGATTCTACAACGTGAGGATTGTCGATGCAGCAGAGTACGACCTCTACGGTGAGTTGGTAAGGTAACTCTTTGGTGGAGACTTTGAGTCGGAGAGTTTGGAGTTCTGAAAAAAAATACTTACCTTTGGAGTGTATATAACGACTTTATTGAAGAAAAATGGCAGTTAAAGAGGTCATAACAGAGCTTGAGAAGAGTATCGAGAGATTGATGGAGGAGAATCAGAAGATGGTCTCGCTCTGTGAGAAGCTCACTGCCGAGCGCGATGCTCTTAGGCTCGAGCGTCAGGGACTCGAGCAGCGTGTAAGGTCGTTGGATAAAGAGTTGCAACGCGAGCAACTGACCCGTGGTTTGGCGGGCGGAAAAGAGGATAAGCAGAAGGCTCGCGCACGTGTCAACCGTCTGATGCGGGAGGTTGATAAGTGTATAGCACTACTGAGCAAACCGATGTAACCCTTTTTTGAAGAGGATGGAAGAGAATAAAAAATTGACTATGCATTTGAAGGTGGCAGGCAAAGCCTATCGCCTCAGTACCCGCCCCGAAAACGAGGAGGCTTATCGCCTTGCCGAGTCGGAGGTCAATGCATATATCAACAACTTCCGCAAGGGAAACTATAAGGGTTGGGAAGATAGAGATTATATAGCGATGGCGGCACTGCATCTGGCTATTGCCAATGTGCAGCTTCGTCAGCAACGCGAGGCGACCTCTGACGATATGCGCAAGTTGGAGGAAATGAATGAAAAATTGGACAGATTTTTGAATAACATCAAGCGTTGAGGCTCGAGACTTTAGGTTGGGGTGGTACCTTCAAACCATCAGCGTTCTGGAACATATAAAGAATCTACCCGCATAGATTCCTTAAGCTTTGCGAAACTGAACACTTTTTATATTGGGGCAACGGATACTTTATCAAAATCAGGCCTTAACCCTTCGGGGTGTTGTCTTGTGGCAACCGTTGGAAGATTGCGAATTGTGGCGACCCCACACATGACTTATCTTGCAGATTCGTCAAACGAAAGAAGGAATCTTATGCGGATTTTTTTGTTTATACTTATAACCTAATATATAAATTTATTAAAAGAAGATGGCAATAACAATAGTATTGACAGCCTGCATCTCTGCAATAGCTGCCATAGTGGTTTATGTTATCGTTAACGACATCATACTCAAGAGGAGTATCAAGCGTCGTTGCGATGCAGCCGTTAAGGAGGCCGAGGCAGAAGGCGAGATGATAAAGAAAGAGAAAATTCTTCAGGCAAAAGAGAAGTTCATACAACTCAAAAGTGAACACGACCGTCAGGTCAACGAGCGCAACCAGAAGGTTGCACAGTCCGAGCAGCGCGTGAAGCAGATGGAGAACAATCTGCAACATCAGCAGCGCGATTTGGATAACAAACTCAAGGAGAACGACCGCCTCAAGGAGCAGATGCAGTCGCAGATGCAGCGTCTGCAAGGCAAAGAGGAGGAGGTTGAGCGACTGCGTCTTGAGCAGAATAGCCGTCTCGAGCAGATTTCGGGTATGAGTTCGGAGGAGGCAAAGAATATTCTTGTCGAGAATATGAAGGCTGAGGCCAAGAGCGATGCAGCATCCTATATCAACGAGACTATCGAGGAGGCAAAGCTGACGGCGACCAAGGAGGCAAAGCGTATTATCGTGGCATCGATTCAGCGCGTGGCAACCGAGACTGCTATCGAGAATGCTGTTACGGTGTTCAATATCGACAGCGACGAGGTTAAGGGCCGCATTATCGGTCGTGAGGGTCGCAATATTCGCGCTTTGGAGGCTGCTACCGGCATCGAGATTATCGTTGACGACACCCCCGAAGCTATCATCCTCAGCGGTTTTGACCCCGTACGCCGCGAGATAGCTCGATTGGCTCTGCACCAGCTCGTTACCGACGGAAGAATCCACCCCGCGCGTATCGAGGAGGTTGTGGCTAAGGTCAAGAAACAAATCGAGGAGGAGATTGTCGAGGTTGGTAAGCGTACGGCTATCGACCTTGGTATTCACGGTCTGCACCCCGAGCTTATCCGCCTTATCGGTAAGATGAAGTACCGCTCGTCGTATGGCCAGAACCTTTTGCAGCACGCCCGCGAGACAGCTAACCTCGCAGGTATTATGGCTGCCGAGTTGGGTCTTAACCCCAAGAATGCACGCCGTGCAGGTCTGCTCCACGATATAGGTAAGGTGCCTGATGACGAGCCCGAATTGCCACACGCAATTATCGGTATGAAGCTCGCCGAGAAGTTCAAGGAGAAGCCCGACGTATGCAACGCTATCGGTGCTCACCACGACGAGACCGAGATGACCTCACTCATAGCACCGATTATTCAAGTATGTGACGCCATTTCGGGTGCTCGCCCGGGCGCACGTCGCGAGGTTGTCGAGTCGTACATCAAGCGCTTGAAGGAGATGGAGGAGATAGCTCTCTCGTACCCTGGCGTGGCAAAGACCTATGCTATTCAGGCGGGTCGTGAGTTGCGCGTGATTGTCGGTGCAGACAAACTCTCGGATGCCGAGTCGGAGAGCCTGTCGCACGATATCGCAAAGAAGATTCAGGACGAGATGACCTATCCGGGTCAGGTAAAGATTACCGTTATCCGCGAGACTCGTTCGGTATCCTACGCCAAGTAGTGGTTGGGGAGTTACAAACAGAAAATGGACAGCCAATCGGCTGTCCATTTTCTGTTTGTATGTAGTTATATTACTTAGGACTCGACCCATAGTCATTCTCCTCGGGTTTGCCATCGACAAACAGCAGAACAAAGCCAAAGAGGGGTATGAGACTAAACCATCCGCTTAGGTTCAAGTCGTGGCAACGCTTGATGCCGGCAGCAATTATTATCCATAGAGCCACAAAACCCAAAATCGGAATACTGAGTAAAATTCCGCCTACAAAACAGGTGATAAAATATTCCATACGGCGAATACGACCGCTGATGCCGAAAATGTTTCTAAACATCTTTGGGCGTTCGCTCTTGGGAGCAGGTTCCCACTTCGGCGCAGGCTTTGGTGGCGCAGGGGCAGTGGGACGTGGTTGTGGTGCGGGTGTAGGTGTAGGTTGCACCGTTCTTGGTTGAGGTTGAGGTTGAGGTTGAGGTTGAGCCTGCGGCACCTGCACCTGAGTAGGTGCAGGTGAAGTGGTCGGTACGGACTTAGGTTGTTCGCTCGCACTGCTCTGGCTAAAGGAGTAGGTGCAGTGCTTGCAGACTTTGGCAATCGAAAGCACTTTCTTGCCACAATTCGGACATACTTTTAGCTCCATACTGATTACATTTTACCGGTTATTTGAGCCAAATCGAACTTACCATCTATGGGCTGAACCTCGAGTTTGCCGGTGAGTATATCGAAGAAGAAACTGCGAATCTTCCCGATGGCCAGCTGTGTGGGTTTGCCATCCTTGTCAAGACCAAGGTCGTAGGTCTTAAGCAACTGAGTGCCGAGTGCCGCTGCTGTGAGCAGGAAGTGGTTTTGGAACTTATCGGTATCGATAAGGTCGGCAGCCAGTACCTTGCCAATTACAGTGTAGCTTCTGAGTGTTTTTTGTACCTGCTCGTCTGCAAGCGAAGTCTTAATCTCGTCGATTGTAATATCCATATCAATTCTTCCCGACAGCTCAGACTGCTCGACACCGCGATAGAGCGAACCCAAGTCGGCAAGTGCAAGGTTGTAGAGCTTAGAGCCGGGTGCGGCAATCATAGGCTCGATAGAGAAGGCACTCGGCAGCAACAGACCCACCTTGTCGGCAATGCGGATTGAGGGGGTGTTGAATGTGCCGACAATCGAATTTTTGAGGTCGATTTCGTGGGTGGCAAAGACACCTCCGATTACCACACAGTTCTCCAAAATCACCTCGTCGGCATAGATGCTGCCGGCAACAAAAGCATTGTAGAGAGTCACACCCTTGGCATTGATATCGCCGTGGAATGTTACCTTACAGCCGTTGGCACGCGAGACCACCGAGTCGGCAGAGCCTACGCACTTGCGGAAGTTGACCTCGCCAGTGGCCTCCGAATTGATGTAAAGCTCCAATTGTGAGAATACCGAACCCTTGATATCCAAATCACCCTTACGGACCTCAATGCGGTGAGCGTAAACGGGACCCTCGACAAGGTTGTTACCCTCGAAGATGATGTTGCGGTTAAGCTCGGCTACCTTCTCGGGAAGGATGGAGCCTCTGACCAGATTGTCTTGCAGATATATATCCTTTTCGTTGAAACGAATCTCTTTTAACTCTTTCATAATAGTTCAGATATGTTGTTAAGGAATGTTCTGTAAATTAGTAAATTAGTTTTTCATTGTCGGGAGTCTCTATTTCGGTCGCTTTTGATTTTTTTTGGTATATTTCTAATTTTTTATTCAGTTACAATACTCGTATTGCGCCATCATAAGGAATTGGAAATATTCTGAAACTACTCTTCAAAATCAACTCGACCCAAATTTATGGAATATCCCTTAAATGTTGTCATTAAGCAAATGGCTTAGAGCGTACAACTCTCAATCTCCGACTTGTTGAGCAGCTTGAAGATATTCTCGCGCACACGATTGGTGTGGCTATCGTTACCTGTGAGTTGCTCTCTGACTTCGGAGTTGAAGTATTGACGTATGGCGGCATTGCTCTCCTCGTCCATATTACGCCAATTCTGACCCTCGAGTCGGTCGATAAGGTTGCGACGCGACTTGATAGGGAGCTTTGACGGATGGTGGAGTTGCTTGTCGATGTGTCGTTGCTCACTCTCGGTCAGCATATATGCTACGGGCATGTAGTATGTACCTTCATAGGCCTGACTCTGTGCCGACTTGTTGATGGTTTGCTCCAGATTTTTCTGGCAAATAAGATACTTGTCGGCCTGACAGATGGTTTTGTTGGCTTGATTCTTTGCACGCGAGGCACTGATGCGCGCCTGAACAGCTGCCGACTCGGCACCCGAGACGGTCACTGCTCCAACCAAATCATCAGAGGTCGAGCGTAGGGCCTGAGCGTCGCTCTGCTGCTTGAAGTTGAATGTTGGGCGGTCCAACTCGTAGATTCTGTTTTCAAGTTCCTTGTTCAGGTCGTCGAAGGTCTTGGAGTAGCGAGAAGCCAGACGCTGATAATCTCTCTCCATCTGCTCTTGTTTCTCGACACAACGCTGACCGAGCGAACGCAGGTGAAGAAGCAGAGCATCAAGACGAGTGGTAAGCTCCATAATCTGCTGTGAAATCTCCGAAGAGATTGTCTTGAAGAAGCCATTGACTATGGTCTGACCTACACGACGCGAGTTCTCCCTGATTGATGCAATCTGTGCCGACTCCGTAGCTACGACAGCACCCGTCAGCAGCTTCACATTGCCGTTACAATTGCCAACACTGCGGTCAAAAGGGTCAGTGTTCACATTTATATTGACATGTACGGTCTCGGCTTTACTGCCGCTATACGATACCGTACCACCACTCTGCGATGCAGGATAGCTCACCGTACCCGAGTAGTGGACATATATAGTTTTAGAGAATTTTTGTGTATAACTCATAGTCGCTATCGTTTAACGGTGAGATAATTGTTCGAGGCATAGAGCTTGCGCGCCATATCCTTTGCTCGCTGCGAGAGTTTCGAGGAGTTGAGTTGCTGTGCAAACTCGCTGTCAATCTCCTTATTCTCGGTTGCGGGCACCCACTTTAGCTCCTCGATAGAGGAGTTTATGCGTGTCTGTATTGTGCCACGTGTCTGGCGACTAAGTTCGCCCGAGGGCATCGAGAGGTTGAGATTGGTTGACATCGAGTCGTAGTTGCACTCGCAAATCACAACCGGAACTGCTATTGCTGCTTCGCTCTTTCTGGTGTAGTCGCTGAGCATAATGCTGTCGGTCAGACGCTTTTGAGCTGCCATATCCTCCAAGAAAAGAGCCATCGAATTGACCACATTGTGACCGCGATGCTTGACATTCGAAGCGAGTATTCGCTGACTTGTGGTCAGAGCCTCGGTCTGAACAACGGGAACGGTCGCGGGCAGGAGCTTGGTGCGGTTCGAAATTCGGGCAACATCCTTTACGGCAAAGTTAACCGTGTGTTTGTCTAACTCGAATACTCGTTGCTTGAGATTGAGATTCAATCCGGTGAAGAGTTTCGAGTAGCGAGCCGATATCATATTGTAGTCACGCTCCATGCGGGATTTAATTGCAAGGAGCTGCTTACGCTGCTGGTTGAGCTGCATAAGGTGTGAGTCAACTTCGCTCTGGAGTTTGGCAATCTTTTGCGAAATTTGTGAGCGAATCAGTGCATAGAAGCCACGGTTAACATTTTGGCAAACGTGGTCGGCGGCCTCTTTTTCGGCAGCAACAACGGCAGCGCGCATAGCAACAACAGCCGTTGTCGTAGTATTAACATTGCGCGAGACGGAGTCAATCTCTCTCGCCATCGGGTTGGTGTCAACTACACAATCTATTTGTGCCATAATATTAACTTTTAATTTTCATCTTCTTGATACTTGAGTATAGCCTCTATTGCCTGCTCTCGGTCGAACTCTTCGTCCGAAAGCTCGATGCCAAGCTCCTCGATAACTGCCTGAATTTCCTCGTCGTCAAGCTCCTCGAGCTCTTCGCGAGTCAATCCCTCATCGTCATCCTCTTCCTCGTCATCCTCTTCTACACCTTCTGCTACCTCCTCATCGTTGAGCATCTGCTCCTCATCGTCAGTTTCGGGCTGTAACTCCTCGTCCAACTCCAAGACTTCATCTTCGGTTAGAATCTCCTCCTCGATGGGTTTAGGTGCAACGGGTACGCTGCTTTGCTGGTCGAGGTTCTCCAAAGCGTTCTTAACCACAACGGGCAGATTGAGCGATATGTGTTCGAACGTAATCTCCTCCACGTTGGGGGCAGGCAACAGCTCAGACTGCTTAGCAAAGAGCGGGTTGACCGTAGCCAGAGGCTTACGGCGCTCGTCCAAAGAGTGAATTTCCTCGGTAGCCACAGCCACCTCGTTAGAGTGACCATCGCGCAGTTTGGCATCGTAGTACTCCACATATCCGAAGCGCTCTGCCTTAAGGTCGATATCCTCCTTCAGACGCTCCATGTACTCCTCGAAGTCGTCTTGAGTCTTCTTAAACTCGGCGCTCTGAAGTTCGAAGGCAGCCAAGGTCTCGGCAGCATTGTCGGCAACATCGACAACCGCTGAGTCGAGTTGACCCTTCGACTGCACCATATTATCCTCAGTACGCTGCAATGAAACAAGGGTGTTGTATGCCGCAACATACTCTCTGAGGCTCTCCTGCATAAGGTTGATGATGTCGGCACTCTCGGCACGATTGGCGCGATAGAACGCCTCGGTATCCTGATGCCACTTATTCAGATAGCTGATCTTCTGGTCCTTGATGTGGTTATAGATTTTAAGTCGCTCGATGCGTGTCTCCTCCATAAGGTTTTGTACCACAGGAGCTACAATTTCCTCATAAATCTGGTGAACACCGAAGGGCATATTAGTAACCGAACCATCCTCGGCTACCCACTCACCGGTGTACATATTATATCTGACACGCGAGCTGTGCTTGAGCTGGAAGGGCTGATAGTTCTGCACATCCTCGCTATAATCGAACTTCTCTAAGCGTATGCGCTCAATCTCCTCATGCTCGAGCAGAGGCGAATAGTGGTTGTAGGGAGCCTTCAAAATCTGATAGAGAATCTTGTTCGACTCGAAGACTACTTTGTCGGTAGATGCCACCTTGAGTGCCGATATCGCCTGTACCGAACTTGCAATCGAAACCATAAGACTCTTTAGCACATCCTCGAACTGCTGAGTCTGGCTCGAGAGAGAGTCCTTCAAGTGGTTAAGCTCTTGGAACTTATTTACACTTGCCGAGTAACGCTCCTTGTCGAACACCTCGATAATAGGAGCAGTGGCAGGAATATCCTTCGTTGCGTACTCCTCGAGGAACCCCTTATATTCGCTACTCTCCGAAACAAGGGGCAGCGACACCGACGAGGTATCCAAATCCTCCATACAATAGGATAGAGTTCTGAGCGAGCGGTCGAGTTTACCGAAATAGTCATACTCCTGAATCTCCTGAATCGAGGTCGAGTATTCGTCGGTCTCGAGTAGCTCGGTCTCTTTCGACTCCTCGATTACCGGAGCCTCGCGGGTCAGACTCTCAAGTTCGCCAATGGTCTTAATCAGCAGGTCGTTCTGGCGCGAGGTCTGGAGTGTAACCTCCGACTCGGCAACCTTGCCTGTATAATCGACAATAAAGCTCTTGTCCTCGTATTTAATCTGGTCGGCAACGGGAACATACGCCACGCCGAGTTTCGATACCTTATAGTCGCGGAAAATCTCCGAGTGCATCTTCTTAAATTCGGCTATTCGGCTATCTACCTCGGCAATCTCCTTCTCCAGACGACTCTTCTTGATAAAATATATGAAGAAGAGTATGATGGTCAGGAACCATACCCAGAGTCCTGAAATCTCTTTGTTGAGGCGAACCTTCTCCTCCTCGAGAGTTGCTATCTGCTTTTCGATACGCTCCTCTTCGCGAACAATCTTTTCAGCTGCTTGGCTGTAGAAGTTGAATAGAATCTTGGCTTGGTCTTGGTGAATGTTGCCCGATTCTGCAAAAATCTTACCTGTCATAATAGTAATTGGGGTCTCTTTATTTGTTTGGGTTAATAGGTCGATTTACGAATTGAGTATAAACGTTCTAAGGTGTTGAGAGCCTTGAGTATGCGCTCCTCGTTGAGCATGTAATTACCCACCATACGGCTCAGTGACTCAACCTCCTCTGTCATAGTCTGCTCCAGAGAGTGCGCCTCGGAAGAGGTCGATGGCGAGATGTAGCGCAAGCCCTCCTCCCAAGCTCCTATTCGACGCACAATATCCTCGGGCAGTTCGCACTCTGCCATCTTAAGCTTAAGGTGCATAACGGCCCCTTTGAGTGTCGCTATATCTTGGCGCATCTGTTTCTCTTGGGTGTGAATCTTACCCGTAAGTCCGGTAGCACTCATCACTCCTACAATGCTGAGAATCAGTATCAATAGCAGTGCTGCGTGAACAATGGCTTGCAGGGGGAACGAGCAGTCGAAGTAGTTCATCAAAACAACTGCTACGAGCGAGCATATCAGGTAGAACAGAGCATTGCTCCATCTAAGGCCCAGACCTGCTATCGAGCGTTTAGCCTCGTCGTTCCAATCTACCCAAGGGATAAGCAGCTCGGCAAAGAGCAATGAGTAGGCAACAACTACCACAGCAAGGCTCAGATATCGTACATTGTCTGCTGCAAATCCCAAGTCGAAGCAGAGGAAGGAGGCAACGATTACGCCTATGCCACCCAGCAGAACCAACCATAAAAGTAACTTTTTCATATCGTTAAGGTTTTAGGGTTTATCTCTTTTGACCACACTTGGGGCAAAACTTCACCGTGGGGGAGAGCTGCGAACCGCAACGGCTGCACACCGAACTTTGAGTCAGCTGCTTGCCGCAGTTCGAACAGAAGGTGGCTCCCGGTTGTATGGGTGCATTGCAACCCGGGCAGTTTGCTCCGCCGGTGGCTCCTGCAATCAGAGGTGAGCCGCAACTGATGCATCGGCGAGCATTATCGGCGTTATCGGTTCCGCATTTGGGGCAGGGGTTATAGTGGTCGCCACAGTGGGGACAGAATTGTGCCGTGCTGGGGAAACGTTTCGAACAGTTCGAGCAATAGACCATCTTTGCTGGTTGCTCACCTGAGCCCGCCTGAGCCTGACTGCCATCGCCGCCAAACGAAGGACCTCGGTATCCGGGTTCCATCATTGCTCCCGATGGCATCGAACCATTGCCACCACCTAAGCCACCCATCATATTGATAGCCATTATGCCTCCCAAAAGTCCGCCTGTCGAGCCACTCGACATAGCGTTGTTCATGCCGTCAATGGCATTGTTGGCAACACCGAACATCTGCTCCTGTTGCCAAGTGTGACCCGTGATTGACATCTCGCTCTGCTTGGCAATGGCATTGGCAATGTTCTGACCGTTGGCTGTCGAAGTGTCGATTGTAATATCGGTGATGTTGAATTGAGTCATATCCAGACCAAGCTCATACCAGAAGCTGGTCATCGTACCCTTCAGGTAGTCAGAAAGTTGGTCCAAATATGCCGAAATCGACTTGTAGCCTACGCGATGCTTGAGCATAAATTGCAGAATAGTCGATTTGGTTTTGGTGCAGAACTCGCCATAGAATTGGTCGGTCAGGTCATCTTGTGTGAAGATGTGTTTCGTGCCGACAATCTTTATGAGGAACTTCTCGGCGTCGGTTATGCGCAGACCATAGCGGCCGAAGGCTACCAGCGGCAGCTGGGTGTTGTAGTCAATATCGTGAATCGACATATTGCTTGTCTGCCAATCGATATTGAAGGGTGTGGTCTTATTTACGAACCATACCTCGGCAGTAAAGGGGTTCTTGCCTCCAAAGGGGATGCCGAAGAGCGAGCGCAGGATGGGAATATTCTCGGTCGAGAGGGTATATTTGCCCGGACCGAACTTTTGCAGAATCTGACCCTTTGAAAAGAGTATAGCCTCCTGCGACTCATAGACAATAAGTTGAGTGTAGGTCGAGAGATTCATGTGGGGGAATCTCCAAGCGTAGATGGTTTCGCCGCCTTGCGGGGTCCATTGAACTAAATCAATAATTGCCATATCTTATAATTTATTGTTTATTATTCTTTTTTTAGTTGCTTTTTGCAGTCAATCGAGGCAGAAATATGTAAAAGTATAATCATCGGGGCGAGCCATTTAGGACAAGAGCAACGGCTCACCTACAAAATTAAGTTTTTTATTTCATATAATCAAGTTATGGATATAAAAAAACAGGACCTTTTTACCCCAAAAAAAGTCCTGCTGTCTTTGATTGTAATATCGGGAGGTGGCCGTTTACTCAATGATTGCGCTGCGAGTACCTGTACCAAACTCTATTTCAACCCTCTGACCTTTCTCGAGCGTGATGGCATCGCTTACCATCTGACCTTCACAACGCACAATCGCAAAACCCATCTTAAGAAGCCTATCGGGCGAGAGAGTTTCGATGATTTTCTGTGCAGAATCTAAACGCTCCTGCTCTTTGGAGAGTCGCTGTTCGACCAACTCTCTAAGACGCTCCTCGCTTAGGTTTAGTCCCAGCTTGCAATTCTCGATATGGCGAATGGATAGGCTCTCGATTTGCGAGGTGACTCGCTCCAAGTTAACCCTTTGCGATGAGATTATCTCTTGAGATAGTATCAGCAGTTGCCGGGCTGCACTCTCGAGCTGATAGTCCAGCCTTGCAAGTTGCTCGATGAGCCACATAGCAACAGCTGTCGGAGTCTTGAGCGAGGTGTGTGCCACCATATCAACTACCGATATATCCTTGTCGTGACCTATACCCGTAATGATGGGAAGTGGAAATTGTGCTACGTTGGATGCAAGCTCGTAGCTGTTGTAGCAATTTAGGTCTGAGGTGGAACCTCCGCCTCGGATTATCACCACAGCATCGAACTCTGTCGCAAGGTCGGATATGGCATAGAGCGACGATATGATTGACTCTTCGGCATCGTTGCCCTGCATCACGCTATCGAAGAGTCTTGTGCGGAAGCGGTAGCCACTCTTGTTGAGCGAATTTATGAAATCCTGATAACCGGCAGCATTACGACTCGACACAACAGCAATGTGCTGCAAGGCAATGGGCATTGGCAGCTGGCGATTTATATCCCATACCCCATCCTGCTTTAGACGGGCTATGGTTTGTAGTTTCTGCCGTTCCATGTCGCCGAGGGTGTAAGATGCATCTATGTCGCTGATTTGCAACGAGAAGCCATATAACTCATGATAGTTTACCGTAGCCTTGACCAACACACTCAGTCCCGCAGCGAGTTTCTGTCCGGTCTGAGCCTCGAAGTAGCCGGCTATGCGCGGATAGAGCGTACGCCAGATTACGGCTTTTGCCTGAGCTTTTGGTACACCATCGCTCTCGCCCTTTTCGATAAGTTCGATGTAGCAGTGACCCGAATGGTTGACCTTGAGTTCTGCAATTTCGGCAACAACCCATACGGGCAGAGGGAAGCTCTCGGCAAGAGAACTTTTGACCAATGATTGCAACTCGGATAGGGTTATGTGACGCGGGTTAATCATCCTAAAGAATTATTATGTATGGCTCGGGGTGCAGTTCCTTGCCTAAGGGGAGCTGAAGTCTGATTACTCGACGCATAGCTACCCGTTGTCCCATCTTGAGTGCCGGCTGCCACGCTGGCGAGTTCTCCATGGCCTTCACCACTCGGCGTAGCAGACGTTTGTCGCTAACCTCAAGAGGCTCAATATCTTCTATCTTGCCATCAGTCGTTATGGTGTATCTTATGCTCACGCGGGCTGCGGGTTCACTCTCCTCCCAATCGACTTGGTCTATCACATACTCCTCGAAGGTTTTATGGTCGGGGCGGACAAATCGTGCGGGGGTGTCGAACTTGAGCGTAATGAGCATTATGCCGCCACTCGCCCTATTTCCATAGAGCGATATATTCTCGTCGGAGGCATCGAGAGGTTCTATGCTCTCGATAATTTCGGGGTCTATTTTCCTAAATTCGTCACTCGATATCTCTCGACCATTGACAATATAGAGTGGCTCTTGAGCTGTGGCGGGCAGCATTGAAAGCACCATTAAAACAGACAGGATGAAATATTTGCACACACTTTTCATAGCCATAAAGTAACGTTTGTGAAAGCAAATTTATTGCTAAAAGGGTGTCAACCACGTTAGGCAGACACCCTTGTAACTATTACGCAATCAATCAGACTACAACTCGCTCTCCTTCAATCGCTCGGCATTCTCGGCAACAATCAG
This sequence comes from uncultured Alistipes sp., assembly GCA_964521245.1. GTDB lineage: Bacteria > Bacteroidota > Bacteroidia > Bacteroidales > Rikenellaceae > Alistipes. The sequence goes on from CAZFQU010000004.1 coordinate 22,115, forward strand.
GTGGTCGATGCAATCCTGAATATCGCCATCCATAAAGGCTCCGAGGTTGTAGATGGTGTAGTTGATGCGGTGGTCGGTGATACGTCCCTGAGGATAGTTATAGGTACGAATCTTAGCCGAGCGGTCGCCTGTCGAGACCATAGTCTTACGCTTCGATGCTATCTCGTCGAGATATTTCGAGTACTCAAGGTTGAACACACGCGTACGCAACTCCTCGAATGCCTTATCGAAGTTCTTGAGCTGCGACTTCTGGTCCTGACACTGTACGACAATACCCGTAGGAATGTGGGTCAGACGAATTGCCGAGTAGGTGGTGTTGACCGACTGACCACCGGGACCCGATGCGCAGAAAGTATCCTTTCGAATGTCGTTCATCGAGATTTCGATATCGAACTCCTCAGCCTCGGGCAGAACGGCAACCGATGCTGCCGAGGTGTGAACACGACCCTGAGTCTCGGTCTGAGGCACACGCTGCACGCGGTGTACGCCCGACTCATACTTCAATGTGCCATAGACGTTATTGCCCGAGACTTTCATCACAACCTCCTTGAAGCCGCCGGCAGCACCCTCCGACTGCGAGGTAATCTCGTAACGCCAACCCTTCGACTCCACATACTTGGTGTACATACGCAAAAGGTCGCCTGCGAATATGGCAGCCTCGTCGCCGCCCGTACCGCCACGAATCTCGACAATAGCATTCTTGGCATCTTGTGGATCTTTCGGGATGAGCAGAAGTTTAATCTCCTCCTCCATCTTCTCGATCTGAGGCTCCAGCTCGCTAACCATTTCGCGTGCCATTTCGCGCATCTCCTCAACCTTGTCGTTGATAAGGGTATCCTTAGCCTCGGCAAGGTTGGCGAGGGCGGTGCGATAACGATCCGAGGTTTCAACAATAGGCTCCAACTCCTTATACTCTTTGGTGAGCTGGACAAACTGCTTCACGTCGGCAATCACCTCAGGGTCGGTGAGTTTCTGACCGGTCTCCTCGTACTTGAGCTTCAGACCGTCAAGACGCATTAAAATCGAATTATCTGCCATATAGTAATTTAGTATCTTTCAAATTTTGCGCAAATATACAACAAAGAAACGAAAGTGAGTGCGAAACGAGGAAAGAATATTATCTGTTAGCGATTTAACAATATTTTTCAAGGGTAATTATATACAATTTTACACTCGGTGTAAAATTACCGCTTTTTCAGCCGCTAGGCTGACCAAGTCCCCTGCCCGAGCGGGGGATTTAGGGGGTGGGTCAGCAACTAAAACCACGGCGTTACGCCGTGAATTGGCAGCAGTCCGAAGCGAACAGTGTTCCCTATCGTGTAATTTCGTATATAAGCACCTTTTTTATAGATTCAACGTGCTGTTTATTTCCTTAAGCCAATCTAACATCGTCTGTTGCCATTGGCTTTTGTAGCTAAAACTGCTGTGCATACCCCAGCCATGACCTCCTTTGGGGTAGATGTGCATCGATACACTCTGACCCACGCCCTTGAGTGCTTCGTAATAGCGTGTAGAGTTTATCGAGGGAACCGAGCGGTCGTCATCCGAAAGTAATAGCAGTGTTGGCGGTGTGAGCTTATCGACACATCTCTCGAGCGAATACTCTTCGGTCTGATACTTGGTACGCTCCTTACCCAGAAGGTTGTCGAACGACCCCTTGTGGCATTTGCCCTCCTCACCTGTGATGACGGGGTAGAAGAGTATGGTGAAAGCGGGGCGTATTGCTCCCTTGGTCGATGTCATGGCTGCGAGGTGACCTCCCGCCGAGCAACCAGCAATACCCACCTTCTCGGGATTAAAGCCCCACTCCTGAGCGTGACTTTTCATGGTCTGGAGTGCCTTCTCGGCATCTTCTAAGGGTACATCGGGGTGTGAATTGGGCAGTCGATACTTCAGCAGGGCAACCGTAATGCCATTTTGGGCGAGCCACTGTGCCATCTGGTAGCCCTCGTGGTCCATGGCAAGACGAATGTAGCCTCCGCCCGGGCAGAGAACGATGGCTTGTCCTGTCGCCTTGGCTGGGTTGGCTTTGAAGAGAAAAAGCGTAGCTTCGCTAATATTTGTTGGGCGGTTGGACTCCATCTCATACTCCGGCTCGGAGATGTGGTTGGAGTGTGGTGCCGAGCTGTTGTCCCAGAGTTTGAGTGTGAGGTCTTGATTATAGTTTTGGGTGTAGCCCATAAGGGCCACACCCAAAAAGTTTGCTAAACAGAGGAGCCGTTTCATACTCCTCACTATTAGATAACGATGTTGATAATCTTGCCCGGCACGACGATAATCTTCTTGGGGGTCTTGCCCTCGAGCCAACGCTGTGCATCCTCGGTGGTTACCACATCTGCCTGAATCTCGGCGGGAGTTGCCGAGAGGGGGTATTCGCGCTTGAAACGCAACTTGCCGTTTACCGATACGGGATACTCAAAGCTGTTCTCAACCAGCCACTGCTCCTCGAATACGGGGTAGGTAGCATCGCATACCGAACTTTCATTGCCCAAAGCCTCCCAAAGCTCCTCGCAGATGTGGGGAGCAAAGGGTGCAAGCAGCTTAACCAGCGGCTCAAGCACCGTACGCTTGTGGCAGTTGCCCAACTCGTTGAGGCATATCATAAAGGCAGCAACCGAAGTGTTGAACGAGAAGTTTTCGATATCTTCTCTAACCTTCTTGATGCACTTGTGCAGAGCCTTCATCTCCTGCTTTGTGGGCTCCTCGTCAGAGATTGCGAAGCCACCCTCCTTGTCGGTGAACAGACGCCAGAACTTGCGCAGGAACTTATGAACGCCGTCGATGCCGTTGGTATCCCAAGGCTTCGACTGCTCCAACGGACCGAGGAACATCTCATACATACGCAGCGTGTCGGCGCCGTAGTTATCTACTATGTAGTCGGGGTTAACGACGTTAAACATCGACTTAGACATCTTCTCGATAGCCCATCCGCAGATATACTTGCCATCCTCGAGGATGAACTCTGCATACTTAAACTCGGGTCTCCATGCGCGGAAAGCATCCAAATCCAAAACGTCGTTCTTGACGATATTCACATCGACGTGAATCTCCTGAGTCTCATACTCCGACCTCAGACCCAGCGACACAAACTTGTTGGTGCCTATCACTCGATAAACAAAGTTAGAACGACCCTGAATCATGCCCTGATTTACCAACTTCTTGAATGGCTCCTGCTCGCACACATAGCCCAAGTCGTAGAGGAACATATTCCAGAAACGCGAGTACATCAAGTGACCCGTAGCGTGTTCGATGCCTCCGATGTAAAGATCGACATTGCGCCAATACTCGTTAGCCTCCTTCGATACAAGACCATTGTTGTTGTGGGGGTCCATATAGCGCAGGTAGTATGCCGACGAGCCGGCAAAGCCGGGCATCGTCGAGAGTTCGAAGGGATAACCCTCGGCGGTGTGCCACTCCTTGACTCGAGCCAAAGGAGGCTCACCCTCGGCAGTGGGACCGAAGTTCTCGATAGCGGGCAGGGTGAGGGGCAATTTATCCTCCGAGATGGGGTAAGCCACATCATCCTTATAGTAGATGGGGAATGGTTCGCCCCAATATCTCTGGCGCGAGAAGATGGCGTCACGCAGACGATAGTTGATGAGTTTTTTGCCCAATCCGCGTCGCTCAACCTCCTCGAACATCTGGGGAATTGCCTCGGTTACATCTTTGCCGGTGAGGAAGTCCGAGTTAATCATCTTGCCCGACTTGGCGTCGTATGATGCCTCCTCGATGTTGCCACCCTCGACTACGGGGATAATCTCCAAACCGAAGTGACGAGCAAATGCCCAGTCGCGCGAGTCGTGTGCCGGAACCGCCATAATGGCACCCGTTCCATAGCCTGCCAAAACATAGTCGGAGATGAAGATGGGAATAGCCTTGCCGGTGAAGGGATTTATAGCGTAAGAGCCTGTTCTTACACCGGATACGCGGCGGGTTTCGGCTATGCGTTCACGCTCCGAACGCTTTTTTGCCTGCTCGATATAAGCCTCGACCTCGGCACGCTGCTCCTCTGTTGTCAGCTCGTCAACCCACTCATGTTCGGGAGCGATAACCATAAAGGTAACACCAAAGATGGTGTCGGGGCGAGTGGTGAAAATCTCGAGTTTCTTGTCCGAGTTCTGGACATCGAAGAAGACCTGAGCGCCCACCGAACGACCAATCCAGTTGCGCTGAATCTCCTTCAGCGAGTCGCTCCACTCGAGCTGCTCCAGACCCTCGAGCATACGCTGTGCATAGGCGGTAACTCTCAGCAGCCACTGCTTCATGCGCTTCTGCTCTACGGGGTGACCGCCACGAACCGAGAGACCATCCTTCACCTCGTCGTTAGCAAGTACGGTACCCAGTTGCGCACACCAGTTAACCATCGTGTCGGCGCGGAATGCCAAGCGGTAGTTCTGGAGTACCTGCTCCTTTGCGTTCTCCGACATCGAAGCCCACTCCTCGGCTGAGAGCTTCAGCTCCTGAGTCTGTGCTGCATCAAGACCCTCGCTACCATACTTTTCGAGGTGAGCCTTAAGTTCGTTGATGTGGCGAGCCTTCTGCTCCTTGTTGTCGTACCAGTGGTCGAACATCTGAAGGAATGCCCATTGTGTCCAATGGTAGTACTCGGGCTCGCAGGTGCGTACCTCACGATTCCAGTCGAACGAGAAACCTATCTTGTCGAGCTGCTCGCGGTAGCGGGCGATATTCTGCTCGGTGGTGATTGCAGGATGCTGGCCGGTCTGTATGGCATACTGCTCGGCGGGCAGACCGAATGCGTCGTAGCCCATAGGGTGCAGAACGTTGAATCCGCACTGTCGCTTGTAGCGTGCATAGATATCCGAAGCGATGTAGCCCAGAGGGTGTCCTACGTGCAGTCCCGCACCCGAGGGGTAGGGGAACATGTCCAGAACGTAGAATTTGGGGCGCGAATTATCCACCTCCACGCGGTAGGTGCCACGCTCTTTCCAGAGCTGCTGCCACTTCTGCTCTAATGTCTTAAAATTATACTCCATACTCTTGGTTGGTATTTATTTCCTTGAATTTTCGTGATTGGCAAATTTGCACAAAGATATAAATTTTTCGTGAAATTATTTCTATTATGACGATTTCAGTGTAAATAATGTAGCGAAAAGTGAGCGAGTTAGCCTAAAATGTTTAACTTCGCGCCATAAAAGGAGTATTTTATGCGACGTATATCGATTATAATTCTGAGCTTGTTGGTTTTGTGTGGCTTCGTTGCAGGTGGTTTTGCTACGCTTGCCCACGAAGTTGATGATGGTGATTTGCAACTGCACGAAGAGGTGGCAGATAGCATTGTTCTGGAGCCAAAGAGCAGGGTAGAGCCGCTGAAAATGTTACCCGACACGGTGTATAGTTCGGTCGAGGCATTGGAGTTTGTGGTAGAAGTCTTGGATACCGCAACTTCGGGATTGATACTCCCTCTTGAGAATCGCTACGAGAATGCTTCGGGAGTCTTTACCTTCCGAGGTTCGACATTCCGCGATATGCCCCAAAGTGGCAGACTCGATTCCATACCCTCGAAAATCGAACAAGAGTGGGTCTATCTGACTGATTATGACGGTCGCGAGACCAAATATGGAGTGTGGGGCGGAGGTTCTGGCTGGACGGGTCAGCCTCTCTATGTGGAGTGGTCCGACTCTCTTTTCGAGTATCAGAAACTTCACTCTCCGGCACTTACAGCCTCCTTCTCCAAACGCGAGATTATGGTAGGCTCACTCTCGTCGTATGTCTATTTTATCGACTTTTTGACGGGTAAATCGTCGCGTGAAGCATACTGCACGGGCAACCCCATCAAGGGTACCATATCGCTCGACCCGCGATTGAACGGAAATCTCTACATAGGTCAGGGAATACCCAATCAGATGCCTTTCGGAGCCGAAGTTTTCAATATTTTCAGCCATAAAAACGTCTCGTTTAAGGACAAAGACCCTAAGGCTTGGCGAGGTTGGGGAGCGTATGACTCGTCGCCGGCTGTGGCAGGCGAGTTTCTGATTCGTGCCTCGGAGAATGGAACACTCTATAAGTTGGTGGCAGATGGTGAGAAGGTTCACATCCACTCCTTGTTGCGTTATAGGGTCAAGGGTAAGGGTGCGCCCGGTATGGAAGCCTCGCCCGCAATTTGGCGAAACTACTGCTATACGCTTGATAATCACGGCAATCTGCTATGCGTAAATCTCAATAATATGCAGCCTGTATGGTACTTTAGCAATGTTGACGATTCGGACGCTTCGCCCGTATTGCAAATCGAGCAGGGTCGGCCCTATCTCTATGTGGGTTCGGCATTGGACAAGCAGGGTGAGGGTGGTCGCTGCCACCTAAGCAAGGTCGATGGTCTTACAGGCGAAAAGGTGTGGCAACAGAAGATTCAGGTCAGAAAAATTGAGTATGCCGGAGCTTTGCGCGAGGGAGGTATGTTTTCAACTCCGCTTGTCGGACGAGGTGACTGCGATGGGCTGATATTCACCAATATATGCGGTATGGGTGAGAAGGATAGGGGAACATTCGTGGCTATCGACCGCCAGAGTGGCGAGATAAAATATAAAACCCCGCTGCAATACTATTCTTGGTCATCGCCCGTTGCTTTATATGCACCCGATAACGAGATGTTCGTCTTTACGGGTGATGTCTTTGGTAATGCCTATCTTATCAAAGCCTCTACAGGCGAGATTATCTTCTCAAAAAAGATGGCTACAAACTTTGAGTCCTCGCCCGTTGTGGTCGATAACTGTGTGGTTGTAGGCTCCCGAGGCAGAGAGATATATAAATTCCGAATTTTATAAATCGGGTCGTGTAGTTCGACCAAATATAACTATGCCCATGAAACGGTTGGCGATACTCCTTCTATTCTTTACGTTGCTGAGTGCGGAGTCGGCTCACGCACAGCTCTATGCTATGCGCGACTCGGTACAGAATGGCTATAACTTTTGGCTCTATGTTCCCGAAAAACGGTCGGGAAATATGGTTGGCGTAGCTCGTCGTGACGAGCGACCGATAATTGTCGATTCGATTATCGATCGAAGGATTATGCCCCTGCGCGGAGTCACCGGTGAGGAGTTTAGGGAGAACACCTCGGAGCGAGTCAAGGGATTGCCTATTGTTCTCTTCCTGCATGGGCGGAGCCTCTGTGGAACTGACCTATATAGAGTAAGACGCTACGGATGTATCGATGCCCTCTCGATGGGACGTAATATCGAGGCAGTGGTCATTGCTCCGCAGAATCGAGGCGACTGGTGGAATCCCGACCGATTGGTTAATATAATCGATTGGGTGAGCGAACGTTACGATGTGGATAAAGACCGCTTGTATGTGCTGGGTATGAGCCTCGGAGGTTATGGCACAATCGACTTTGCCGCAAAGTATCCCGAGCGTACGGCAGCGGCTATGGCTCTGTGTGGCGGTGCAAGTTGTCGCGACTTGTCGAATTTGGTGAAGGTGCCACTCTGGATTATTCATGGTACGGCAGACCGAGCCGTCGGTGTGGGCGAGTCGCGCCGAGTGAAAGAGGCAATGGAGGCCTCGGGTCCCACCGAGCGCCTTAGGTATGACGAGTGGAAGGGTGTTGACCATGGTCGCCTTGCACGTCTGTTCTATATAAAGGAGACCTACGATTGGCTCTTCAGACACTCGCTCAGCGACCCTGACCGACCTGTTGACCGTGAGGTGGTGATTGTGAACGACCAACTCACTACGGCTTATCGCGGAATGAATAAGAGCGATGTGGTATTCTCGGTCAAGGACCCCAGCCCCTACGAGAAGTCTGACGGCTCGTCGCAGCGCGGAAAGTCAACTTCGACCTACCATACGGTGCGCAGTGGCGATACGCTCAGTGCCATAGCCGTCAAGTATGGTACTACCGTAACACGACTCTGTCAGCTCAACGGCATATCGCGCAACAGTATTCTGCGTCTGGGACAAAAGATAAAACTTAACTAACCGTAGACTATGCTAAATTATGGTCAATCAGCCACATTGCGCCACCTTCTGTTGGTAGTGTTGTGGCTCTGCTGCTGTTGTGACCGGGCAGTTGCTAAGTCGGAGGGGCAGAGTGTCGTCGAAAGACCTCAACCCGGTGAGGTGGTCACCGAGGCGCAAATAGAGCAGTTCGGAACGGATAAACTCTTTAGTCGGGAGGTTATTTCTCCTGCACTCTTTGAGCGGATTCGCGGTAAGTCGTTTAAGGCAGACTGCCCACTGTCGCTTGACGAGTTGTGCTATCTTAGCCTGTTGCACTATGATTTGAAGGGAGAGATTCGCTGTGGCGAGTTGATATGCAATGTGGCTATTGCCGATGACCTCATATATATATTTCGCTCGCTATATGAGGCGCACTATCCTATTGAAAGTGTGTTGCTTGTTGATGATTTCAATGCCGACGACCAACGCTCGATGGAGGCTAACAACTCCTCGTCGTTCAACTTTAGATATATCTCAGGCTCTATAAAGATATCGAAGCATGGTATGGGTATGGCGGTAGATATCAATCCGTTGTATAATCCCTATGTGAAGCTGAGGAATGGGAGCCTGCATGTCGAGCCTAAGGGGGCTGAGGCGTATGTTGACCGCAGCAAGGAGTTTCCTTGTAAGATAGACTCCGAGGATTTGTGTTGCCGCCTATTTAAGGAGCGCGGATTTATTTGGGGAGGTGACTGGAAGAGCCTGAAGGATTACCAACATTTCGAGAAGTAGTTGGGGCATATTGAGCCGAGTACTCGGTCACGCGCTCGCCATTGTAGCCTCTGATTGCCCACTCATCGCCCAATCGTACGTGAAATTGTGAATATTTGGTGTTGTAGTGTATATCCTGAAACATAGGTTCGAGGATATATTTTCCTGTTGTGCTGATAACACCCATTCCGGACTTTGTTCTTATTACTGCTCGTTGCTCGAAGAAGGGGGCAGCCCATAAAAATTTAGCTTTGATTACCACCTTGCCGTTGGGGTCTTTGTAGCCGTATCGACCCTCGTGGCAGAACCGCACAAGTCCGCTGCCGAGTCGCTCCATAGGCTCGTAGCTGTCGATGGCGAGCGGAGAGGATGTGGGGTGCATCTTGCCGTGTTGAGCAATCTCTTCGATTAGGGTGTTGAATGTCTGATCCTCTTGGCTGAAGTCATCGCCATAGTGGGATTTGTAGAGTCTGAAGGCAGTCAGCGAGCCATTGTTGCGCAGGATTATGCTGTCGAGGCTGAGCATGCCGTGGATGAATTTAGATTGGTGGAACAGCCCCTGTAACTTGTGTAATTCGTCGATTATTGCAGAGGGGGAATAACCCTGCTCGAGAGCTTCTCTGAGGGTTACACCTTCGGGTAGTTGTTCCATGACCAAGTCCCACTTGAGGGTGTCGCCTGCATAGTTGGTGTAGTGCATAGCCTCGGATAGATAGTGGCAACTCGACAGATGTGGCGTGTAGAGTAGCGATGTGTGGCGCAGGGAGAGCATAATCGAGCGACGCACTTGGTCGCTCAGAGGCATTAGGAGTAGAAATCTGCTGTTGCCGGCGGATATTATTGCTTCGGCAAAACTTGAATTGCAAACTACTCTTTGACCATCGTTCTGAGATAGGAGAGAGAATGAATGAGTGCCAATGGCACTGATAAGGGTTGCCGATGGGCTTAATAACGAATTTTCGAATTGCTCTACGGTTGGCATAGACAGCTTTCTCTTACCTTACCTTAATCCAACTTGATACCTTGATTTGATCCGAATGCCATCCCCGCTTAATCCGCGATACCGCTTATCCCTAAGCCACGACGCCACTTGTCCCTAAACTCCGACACCGCTTATCCCTAAACTCCGATACCTGATTATCTCGCCCCGGGGGGAGAGCCGAAAACGAGATTTGAACTCGTGACCCCTTCATTACGAGTGAAGTGCTCTACCGCTGAGCTATTTCGGCTTTTTGCGTGGCAAAGGTCGCTAAAAAAAATGATTTATGCAACTGTTTGGGGAAAAATGTGATTGTGAGAGAGGTGGTTTTGAATACGAAAAAAATTAAAAGTGACATAAGTCGCGAATTATTCTTATATTTGTGGTATTAAAATGTAAAAAAGAGTATGATAACATTCCTTGTTTGCTTGACGCTGCTTGTGGTGGCATATTTTACCTATGGTAAATATTTGGATAAGGTGTGCGAGGTGGATGCAAAAAATCCTGTGCCGTCGAGTAGTTGCTACGATGGTGTGGACTACCTGCCCCTGCCTCGATGGAAGATATTTCTTATACAGCTACTCAATATCGCAGGTCTTGGACCCATCTTCGGAGCGGTGCTTGGTGCCGCTTTTGGTCCCGTAGCCTTTCTGTGGATTACCCTTGGCGGTATCTTTATGGGTGCTATGCACGATATGGTTTCGGGCGTGATATCTGTCAAGCGTAATGGCTTGAGCCTGCCGGAGATTATCGGAGAGCAACTTGGTGGCGGAGTCAAAACCTTTATGCGTATATTCTCGGTGCTGTTGATGGTGCTTGTGGGTGCGGTCTTTCTCTCGCAGCCGGCAGTGCTGATTGATAATGTTATCGATGTGCCTGCGTTGGAGACCGTGTCGGTGGGTAAGTATTCGCTTATGATGCTCATCATTCTGCTCATTATCCTGACCTACTATATCCTTGCTACCATACTTCCTGTGGATAAGATTATCGGCAGGTTCTATCCTGTCTTCGGCTTGGCTCTGCTGGTGATGGCTTTAGGAATATTGTTAGTACTCTTTACGCAGAGCGATAAGTATGTGATACCCGAGCTTACGTCGCTGAGAAATATGATAGCCAATGCTGAGTCGGTGCCTCTGTTGCCGATGCTCTTCACGACAATTGCCTGTGGAGCCATTTCGGGTTTCCATGCTACGCAGTCGCCACTTATGGCTCGCTGTCTGACCAACGAGAAACAGAGCCGTTCGATATTCTATGGTGCTATGATTGCGGAGAGTGTCATAGCTCTGATTTGGGCAGCAATCGGTATGGCATTCTGGGGCGGTGTCGAGGGATTGAACGAGGCTATCGCGACCAATGGCGGAAATGCCGCTGTGCTTGTCGATATGATTGCGAATCAGACTCTTGGTAAGACGGTGGCTACGTTGGTGATATTCGGTGTTATAGCTTGTGCCATAACCTCGGGCGATACGGCATTCCGCTCGGCTCGACTCATCGTGGCAGATTTTATGGGTGTGGAGCAGAAGAGCCTCAGGAAGCGAATCTATGTGAGCCTGCCACTCTTTGTGAGTGGTCTTGTGATTATACTCGCCCTGCCGTTCCAAACTATCTGGAGCTATTTTGCGTGGTGTAATCAGACTCTGGCGGCAATAACACTTTGGGCAATAACGGTCTATCTGTCGGCACGCAGTAAGCCTCAGCTTATCTCACTTCTGCCAGCACTCTTTATGACCTATGTGTGTTCGAGTTATATATTTGTCTCGCCATTGATGGTGGGTATGACAAATCGCCCGTTGGCCTATGCTTTGGCAGGTGTGATGACAATTTTGGTTTGGATATTTATGTATAGAAAGGGAGCTGAAAATGGAGCAAAGAAGAGTTAATCATAAGCCACGACAGAGGTTTGAGCCTCCGCAGTTTGTCCCTACCCCCGACCAAACTTTCGAGTTGGAGGGCTCAGGGCCCTATAATTATGTAGCTCTTGCACGTCGCTGCGAGGAGCTTCAAACTAAAGGTGAGTTCGAGAGGGCGTGTGAAGAGCGTTTCCGAGCAGTACAACAACTCATCGACCTGCTGCCCGAAGATGAGGAGATAATCCTCGAGTGGCAACATCCCAATTCGCGCGCAGCAGCCGAGATGCTCTACCTTTCGGCTGTGGACCACTTCCTGCTTGGCGATGTGGAACTGTCGGCAGCCCTTATCGAGCAACTCTTGGAGCTTGACCCCGAGGACCATATGGGTGCAACCTCTCTTTTGGCTTTCAATTATGTGGAACTTGAGGAGTATGAGGCAGCCTCTGAGCTTGAGATGGATATCTCTGATTCGCAGACACACGTGCTACTCAAACTGTGGCTTTCGTATCGCGAACATGGTGTGCTGCCCGAGGCAGAGGTATCAACCCTTAAGCGTAATCATCGGGTGCTTATCGAGGAGTTTCGCTTGGCGGAGCATCCTGCCGACGAGAGCTATCTTAAGGGGATGAACTCGGAGCGACCTTCGGCTGAGGCTCGCGCACGAGACCTCTGGCTCAGAACCGAGCCGCTGTGGATTACCCATCCCGATTTTGTGGAGTTGATTTCAAAAATAGAGTAAAAATGCGTTGCTTGGGAGTTTCATTTCTGCCACTGCTACTGCTCGGCGGATGTGGTGGCAAGACAGATAATCGTAGTCAGCAACCCAATGTGGTTTTTATCTATGCCGACGACCTCGGCATAGGTGACCTTAGTTGCTATGGTGCTACTGCTATCCATACCCCAAATATCGACCGCTTGGCACAGCAGGGTGAGTTGTTTACTAATGCTTATAGCACTTCGGCAACATCTACCCCTTCACGCTTCGGACTACTTACCGGTAGCTACCCTTGGCGTAGGGATAATACGGGTATAGCCCCCGGAAACTCGGGACTTATAATCTCGCCCGACTGCCACACCTTGGCAGATGTTATGCACGATAGGGGCTATACGTCGGCAGCTATCGGAAAGTGGCATCTGGGTCTGGGACCTGCCGACGGCACCGACTTCAATGGCGAAATCAGACCCAATACCCTCGATTTGGGTTTCGACTACGAATATATAATACCTGCGACGGTTGACCGCGTGCCGTGTGTCTTTGTCGAGAATGGCAGGGTGGTGGGATTAGACCCCGCAGACCCCATCGAGGTTAGCTATACTCATAAGGTAGGTAACCGCCCAACGGCAGAGGAGAATCCTTCGATGCTTAAGCTAAAACCCTCTCAGGGGCATAGTAATACGATTATCAACGGCATACCGCGCATCGGCTATATGGCGGGTGGCGAGTCGGCATTGTGGGTCGATGAAAATATCGCAGATACCATAACGCGTAAGGCGTGCGACTTTATTGCTCGCAATCAGGATAGACCATTCTTCCTCTATATGGGAACTCAGGATGTTCACGTGCCGAGAGTGCCTCACCCTCGCTTCAAGGGCAAAAGCTCGATGGGAGATAGGGGCGATGTGATATTGCAGCTGGATTGGACCATAGGTGAGATTCTTCGTACGCTGGATTCGCTTTCGCTTAGCGACAATACATTAGTGATATTCACTTCGGATAATGGTCCCGTGATAGACGATGGCTATGCCGACCGTGCCGCTGAACTGCTTGGCGGCCACGACCCCATGGGTGGTTATCGCGGAGGAAAGTATAGCCTCTATGAGGCAGGTACCCGTATCCCGCTTATTGTGAGGTGGAGTGGCAGGGTGAAGCCCGCCGTGCAAAATGCCCCTCTCTCCCAAATCGATATTTATCGTTCGCTCTCATTGCTTGTGGGTGCAGAGCTTCCTGAAGGAGCTGCTCCTGATAGCCGCGACTGCCTATCGACACTTCTGGGAGAGGATGATAAGGGTAGTCCTTTCGTGGTGCAGCAGAATCTGAATAACACCCTGTCGATAATTGTCGATGGGTGGAAATATATCGAACCGAGCCTCTCGCCCGAGCGAGAGTTCTGGACCAATATGGAGCTTGGCAACTCGCCCCAAGAGCAACTTTATAATTTGAATGATGACCTTGTTGAGCGAGAGAATGTAGCTTTGCAAAATCAGGAAATTGTGGAGCGTTTGCGCCGACAATTAGACTCTGTAAAGGGTTCATCAGCCCGCTGATAGCAAACCAAAAGGTCTATTTTTGATGCAGAAAACCCGCTGTTTTGCAAAAATGAGTGCAAAAAAAAGGAGAAAGTTTTGAAAATTGGAAAAATCGTTTTACCTTTGCACTCCGCAAAATGTAGTGAAACGAAAGAATTAACTAAAAAACGAGATAGCTATGGCAATGAAAAGAACCTACCAGCCTTCGCGCCGCAAGCGTATTAACAAGCACGGTTTCCGTCAGCGTATGGCAACCGTTAATGGTCGCAAGGTATTGGCCGCACGTCGTGCCAAGGGTCGTAAGAAGCTGACCGTTTCTGACGAGTCGACCTTTAAGTACGCTTAATCCCTTCGGGGTAATGCGCCATAGAATAGGTGGAGTTGTAGCAACTCCACCTATTCTGTTTTTGTGCCAAGGAAGAGGGATTGGCTACTACGCAGATAAATCTGCTTCGCTTAACGCCTTTCCCTATCCGCTCGCCGCGGAGGCTCTTGCAAACTACACTTCGCAAGGAAGCTACTTCGTAGTCATTTTTTGTTTTTTATACTTTCGCCTACAAGCCAGCTTGCGTCGAGGTATAAAAAACAAAAAGATGTCTTCCGACATCTTTTTGCTTCGTTTGTTTGCGGAGGAAGAGGGATTCGAACGTCGCCCAACGGGCGTCGTCACCGACAGAGTGCCACAGTCGCGCATCTGCGCGGTGTGGAAGACCACGATGGAGGTAACCCCCATACGATAATACATCTCTTGCGCGCCGAATACTTGCAGAGCGGTAGCTGAAAGCGGTTTTGTTTTGGGATTGAGGTCGGGCTTGCACGTAACCATCAATCACAAAAACAAAACAGATGACTTTCGAAAGTCATCTGCTCTGCAAAATAAGCGGAGGAAGAGGGATTCGAACCCCCGGAGCCTCGCAGCTCAACGGTTTTCAAGACCGCCGCAATCGACCACTCTGCCATCCCTCCAAAATGTTTGGCAAAAATACACTCATTTTTTCAAACTGCCAAATATTATTTTAATTTTCTGCGTTTTAGCTGCTCTATATCTCTACTTTGGGACTTGTAATATGCTCTATTCCAAATAATATTTTTACCTTTGTCAATCGAAAAACAGTGACCGACTATGGGGATTACCGAATTGATTATTATAGGTATAGGTTTGGCTATGGATGCCTTTGCCGTATCGATAGGAAAAGGCCTTGCGCTTAGGAGTATTGAGTGGAAACATATTTTGCTTGCAGGGCTGTGGTTCGGAGGGTTTCAGGCTATGATGCCGCTAATAGGCTATGTGTTGGGCGTGGGATTCTCGGATATGGTTTCCCGTTTGGACCATTGGATCGCTTTTGCCCTATTGTTTATTATTGGCTCGAAGATGCTCGTTGACTCCATCAAAGGCGGTGAGGAGCAGGGGAATGGCGATTTTGGCATCAAAACTATGTTTATTCTGGCAGTAGCTACGAGCATCGATGCTCTTGCTGTTGGAGTTTCGCTTGCCTTTGTGGGGGCTAATATATGGCTTGCGGTGGCGATAATCGGTGTGGTGACCTTCATTCTTTCGGGAATAGGTGTCGAGATAGGAGCTATTGTTGGCAGTCGTTGGCAGCGTGGAGCCGGTATTGTGGGAGGAGTTACACTTGTTGCCATAGGAATTAAAATCTTGGTTGAACACTCTATAACACACTAATTATGGCTTACGCACTTATCACAGGAGGCTCGTCGGGCATAGGTAAAGAGTATGCCATTCAGCTTGCAAAGAGAGGTTACGATATTGCTATTGTGAGCAATCGTAAGGAGCAGAACCAAGAGGTGGCAAGTTATATCGCAAAGCAGTATGGTGTCAAGGTTGAGAGTCTGGATATTGACCTTACAAGAAACGATGCTGCAAAGTGCATAGATGAGTGGAGCAACGAAATGGATGTTGAAATACTTATCAACAACGCAGGTATGTTGCTCTTTGGTCAGCTCGTTAAAACACCTGAGCAGAGCCTCGATAAGATTATAGCCCTGCACTGCACAACCCCCACCAAACTCTGTCGCATATTTGGCTCGCGACTCTCGCAACGAGGCGGAGGCTACATACTCATTATGTCGTCGATTACGGCGTGGACTCCCTATCCCACCATCTCCCACTACGGAGCAACCAAGAGCTACTTGAAGATGTTGGGTGGCTCGCTGTGGTATGAGTTGCGCGACAGGGGGGTGAAGGTCACAACGGTATTCCCATCGGCTGTTGATACGCCACTCTACAACCTCGACAAGAAGTATCGTCGTCCGCTGTTGGGATTGGGAATTATGCTCTCGGCGGAGAGTGTTGCCCGCAGGGCCCTCAGAGCAATGTTCAGAGGTCGTCGCCGTTCGCTGCCCGGCGGGTGGACAAAGTTCGAGGCTGCAATCTGTAAGATATTGCCGGCGTGGGCATTGCTACCCATTCTTAAGTTGCCGGCAGTAAAGCGGATATTGGAGAGAATATAATTAGAGAGCGTGGCACCAAACTTGTTGGACCACGCTCTATAATTATAATATAGGTAATCGACTATTTACCATACTTCTCGTGGATAACGCGGAGCATATCGTCGGTCATCGACGAGAGATTCCACTCCGGTTTCCAACCCCACTCCTCACGAGCGCAGCTGTCATCAAGCGAGTTGGGCCAGCTCTCAGCAATAGCCTTCTTTATGGGGTCAACGTTGTAATCCATAGTGAAGTCGGGCAGACGCTTCTTAATCTCGGCGTAGATAATCTCGGGAGTGAAGCTCATCGATGCGAGGTTGAAGCTGTTGCGGTGAACGAGCTTCGAGGGGTCAGCCTCCATAAGCTCAACGCAAGCACGCAATGCATCGGGCATATAGATCATATCCATATAAACATCGGCGGGAACGGGGCAGGTAAACTTACCCGACTTGATAGCCTCGTAGTAAATCTCCACTGCATAGTCGGTAGTGCCACCACCGGGCAGAGTTACGTTCGAGATAATACCGGGGAAGCGCACCGAACGGGTGTCAACACCATACTTGGTGTGGTAGTAGTTACCCAAAAGCTCACCCGACACCTTGCAAACACCATAGATGGTTGTGGGCTGCATAACGGTATCCTGAGGAGTGCCATCCTTGGGCGAAGTGGGACCAAATGCACCGATTGACGAAGGAGTGAAGAGTGCGCAATTGTACTGACGAGCCACCTCCAGAGAGTTCATCAATGCACCCATATTGATAGCCCAAGCCTTCTGGGGATCTTTCTCGCCCACAGCCGAGAGCAGAGCTACAAGGTTGAAGATTGCATCGCACTTGTGGCGAGCAACTGCCGATGCCATAGATGTAGCATCGAGTGCGTTGAGTACCTCGAAGGGGCCGGTCTCTGCGAGCATTTTGCACTCGCGAACGTCGGTAGCAATAACATTGCTTGCACCATAGATGCTTCTGAGGTAGGTTGTAAGCTCGGAGCCAATCTGACCACCCGCGCCAACGATAAGGATTTTTTTCATAGATCGAAGTTAAGGTTTTATGATTTTAGTTTCGTTGTTTTTCTTCTTTTGCAGCTAAAAATCAAGCTAAGGTACGAATTTTTCGTAAATATGTTCTGCTTTATCTCCTTTTTTTATCGCTGCACCTTAAAATTGATTACTCTTCGAGGTCGTAACCCAGCGTGTGAACAGTAGCTCCAACACGGATATCGAAGCTCAGCTTTGAGTCTATTTCGGTATCCTTGGCAACAATGGCAATCGAGCCTTTATACTTTTCGGTGTCGGGAGCTATGACCGTCACGTAGAGTATCGAGGGTATATCACCCTTATTGCACTTTACCACATACGAGGGTCGCTCCTCTCTCTCGCGATATGCTTTCGAGGTCCAACCCTCCTGCATGGCCATCGAGATAGGTATCGAAGCCGAAGTCTTGACCTTGATGTTGTTGCCATCATCGAAGAGTGTGTGGAGTGTGCCGTCGCGGTCGAAGCTAATCTTGCCGGGTGCAAGGTTGAAGTGTACACCCACCTCGCCCTTCGCGTCGCCCCACACCTCGTCGGCAATTACCAACACCTCGCCATCGAGCAGGTAGAACGAACGGCGATGTTTGAGGTCGGAGTAGCTCTGATTCTCGACCACCACACGCACCTTATCCTTACTGTCGTCCCAGAGCAGCTTGTGCGAAGTGGTCGATTCCAGATTGCGATTATCGAGCGTGAGGGTGTTGTGGACCATTGTCTGGCGGAACCAATCTCTTTCGGCATTGACCTTGGCATTTCCGGCATAGACATAGCTGCCCGAATCGGGGAAGAAGTTTCTGCCCCTAATCCACAACTCGAATGTGCCATTGTCGGGCTGATTGTGCCAAAATGCCTCGGGACCCGCCTTGACAACGCAGACCGTGGAGTTCATATCCCAACCGCTACGCAGAATATAGTAGCCGCCATCGGGGAAGTGGTATGAGGTGTGCTGAGGCATTGTGCCACGCTTACCCTGCGATGCAAACCACTGCAACTCGGGCATTTGTGGGAAGAGCCTGAACCATTTGCGGTAGTGTTTGCGGAAGGTGTTCATATCGTGCAACTTTGTGTCGCTGAAGATGGGATTCGTATAGTCGGGATACATCATATTCCACACCATAAGAGTCATCTTGCCGATGGTGGTGACGTATGATTCGGGGAACTCCTTCTCGAAACCATTGGCAACAGCCATATCGTATGCCTTGATGAAAATCTCGATAGCAGCCATATGGTAGCCGTAGTCAAGCTCAAATTGCACGCCATCGTCAAAGACCTGAACCTCAATCTCTCGATTCAGAATCTCGATGCCACTCTCTCGCCATGTGGCTGCGTCCTTAAATTCGGGGAAGAAGATGCCGGCATAAATCATACGCTGTGCCTCAAAGAGCAGGTGGTTGCCCTTCTCCGAATAGTTGTTCAGAATACGCGTTGCGTGTTTATGGAAATTATAGAGCAAGAGATTTGTGAACTCAGGAGTACAGCTTGCCGAACGTTTGATAAGTTCGAACCACATAGGCTGATTCTGCAATCTGTGGCTCACCTCCATAGGTCGCCACGCGAAGCGGAAGTTCTCTCTCTCGGACTTCACAAGCTCGGCAGGGGCACCGCTCTTGCGCAGCGAGTCGATATCCACCAGCGGGTTTTTATAGACCCAATCGGAGTAGTGTTCGACGAGAGCTGCTGCATACTTCTCATCCTTGGTCAGATAGTAAGCCTTACCCAACGGCAAGAACCAATAGTGGCGATGGAGCTGCCAACGAAGCTCGTTATCCTCAACGGGCCAATAACGCCAGTCGATATCCTCGCCATAGAAGTAGCTCTCGTAGCCCTTGTGGGCATAGAACTTGTGCTCCAGCGACTCATCTGCTTGACGCTGCTCGTTCTTCTTGATTGAGAGGTTCTCCAAATCCAAATCGGTGTTGACAATCGAGGAGCGCGTACGATAGTACTTCAATAGCTCCTTGTCTGCCTTCGAGTAGTTCTGCTTTTGGACAGCCTCTTTGACCTTCTCTAACCCCGGATAGTCGAGATTCAGCAGAGAGTAGAGTCCCTCGGGGTCGTGCTGGTTGAATAGACGCTCTTGAGCCTTGCCACTAAGAGCAGTCGAGAGTGTAACCAGCGCACACACGCAAATCACCAAAATTTTTTTACCCATACCTTTATTTGTTTTGTCGTTATTCTATAGTACCTATGTTTTTTGTATCTGTCGGCTACCTGTTAATCTCTATTTCGTATCGCTCCTTGCCCGCTTTGATTCTAAGCTCCTCACCCTTGAGTTTAACACTGCATTTGGGAGCTTTATCGCCCTCGAAAGGAGCTATCACCGTTACGAACCTTACGGCGTTCGATGCCTCCTTGCTAACCGAGAAGCGGTAGGTGGGTCGTTCGCTATATTGGCGATAGTGGCGCGAGACACGCCCCGTGTCACACCTCATCACCATACGTTTAGCACCCCACACCTGAAGATGTAGATTGTTCCCATCATCAAATCTTGTAGTTACGCTGTGAGCATCTGTATCGACCTTAGGCTCACACTCCAAAAGGTGGTAGCTGAGCTCCACGTCGCCTCCTCTTGTGCCTAACGCCTCGTCAACTATAACAAAGAATTTGCGATGGGGGAAGTGTAGTGAGCGTCGGTGCGGCAGTCCCTCGTAAGATTGGTTCTCCACCACCAATAAATCGCCCTCCTGAGAGCTGTGAAACTCTATCAGACGCGAGGAGGTATGCTCCAGATTTTTACCGTCGAGCGTAAGGGTATTGTGCTGGTGGGTCTGTCTAAACCACTCGCGCATACGATTTATTTCGCTATCGCCCGAATAGACATAACACCCCGTATCGGGGAAGAAGTTTCTGCCTTTATGCCATAGCTCGAATGTGCCGTTGTCGGGTTGGCAATGCCAAAATGCCTCAGGTCCTGCCTTGAGTGTAAGGATTGTTGACTCCTTATCCCAACCATTGCGTAGGGTGTAGAATCCCGATTCGGAGTGGGCAGCGGAGAGTCTCTGCGGGACTCGCCCCTCGTTGCCTTGAGTGGCAAAATAGCGTATCGACTCATTATCCACGAAATGGTGGCTCCACTCCTTATAGCACTCAACGATATGCCCCTCGGCAGGCTCGCGGGCATCCGAGAAGAGAGGCATCGAATAGTCGGGGCGCATATAATCGGTGTGAAACTCAATCATTCGCTCGATAAGTGAGCCATACTCCTCGGGGAACAGCTCTCCGCGATTATTGAGTCTGCATACCTTCAGAGCGTTATAGAATATGTTTATAGCCTCAAGATGATAGTGGGGGTCCAGCTCATACTGACCACCATCGCTGTAAACCTGTTTTTTTATCTCTTCGGTGAGTATTTCAACCGCCCTTTCAGACCACTCGTTTGACTCTCTTAGTTCGGGAAAGAATATCGCACCGCAGAGTAGCCTGTATGCCTGAAATAGTCGATGGTTGCCCTTGAGCGAGAAGTTTTGCATCAGGTGGCGACAGTGGCAAGAGTAGTTCATAAGGAAGTGGCTCAAGAAGTCGGCATCGAAACTCTCGGAGCCTAAGAAGAGAATGAATTGGTCGATTTGTGCCTCCACGCGGTCGCTGACCTCCAATGCTCGCCACGCAAACTGCACATTGTCGGCATTCATCAAATCCAAAGGTTGCAAGTCGGTGTTGATATACCCCTCGGAGGGATTCTTCTCTATCCAGTCTAAATATTGCGCACACCACTCTCGGGCATACTTCTCATCGCCCGTGAGTCGGTAAGCCTTGCCCATCGGCACCCACCACTTCATCCTGTGAAGTTGCCAGCGCAGCTCATTATCCTTTACGGGCCAATACTGCCAATCGATATCCTCGCCATAGAAAAACGAGGGCTGATAACCCGAATGGACAAAAAACTTATGCTCCAGAGCCTCATCTGCCCAACGACGCTGCTCGTCGCTGAGTGTTATGTTCTCGAGGTCGAGGTTTGGCGAGTGAAAACCCTCACGAAGTAGGAAGTGTCGGAGTAGAGCCTCTTGCGCCTCGGTCTGGTTGCCATTTTCAACAAGACGCCTAACCTCTTCAAGCTCCGGACGACCGAGGTCTATGCAGTCGAACAGTCCCTCTGCCTGTCGGGCAGAGAGTGTGATGGGGGCAATAACAGCCAATAGTAAGCCTAAGAGTAGTCGCATTGGATATAGGGTTACAATTTACAAAACAAAGATATGAATTTTAATTGAATCTGCCCTCTAAAAAGGTGTCTTTCTGTTGTGTTTAACGAAAAAAAGTTATAACTTTGTGTGGAGTAACCACTTTTTTAAGATGATAAAGCTGTCTGATATTGCTACCAACAGATTGGTTGCAACAACTCTTGCCAGCTCGACTCTCGGACTTGTGGCATCGGCAAAGCCCCATACCGAGGCGGGCGAAAAAACTAATATTATCTTCATAATGACCGACCAGCAGACTGCCTCGGCTATTTCTTGTGCGGGTAATTGCGATCTGCAAACTCCCGCTATGGATGCTTTAGCAAGAGATGGTGTGCGATTGGAGAGGGCTTACTGCCCATTTCCGCTGAGTGGTCCTTCGCGCGCCTCGCTTCTGACCGGTTGCACAGCCTTCGAGGTGGGAGCTACGGATAATAATATTCGACCCCACGACGAGGATATGGCTCAGGGGTTGGGTCACAGAATGAGTCAAGCGGGCTATGAGTGTCTTTACGCCGGCAAGTGGCATATTCCGGAGGTGAATCTGCCCAAGACGGGTACGGGCTTTAAGTGGGTGTGCGATATGAATGACCCAGAGCTTGTCGAGAGTTGTCGCAAGGCACTCGCAGAGCGTGATGAGTCAAAACCTCTGTTGTTGGTGGCTTCGTTTCTGAATCCGCATGAGATATGCGAATTTGCTCGCGACCAATCGCTCCACTATGGCGAGCTGGAGCCGTTCCTGACCGAGGATTGCCCCAATCTGCCACCAAACTTTATGCCCTCGACCTATGAGGCTGAGGCCCTGAGGCTCGAGGAGCGACTTGCACCTCGCTCGCACGATGTGTTCAACTACACGGAGGATGATTGGCGCAGGTATCGTTATGCCTACTACCGTCTGGTGGAGCGAGTAGATAAGGAGGTGGGACTTTTGGTTCAGCTACTCAAAGAGCGGGGTTTGTATGATGATTCGCTGATAATATTCACCTCGGACCACGGCGACGGAAATGGCGCCCATCAATGGAATCAGAAATGGGCATTGTTCGAAGAGGTGATAAACGTTCCCTTGATAGTGAAAGCCCCGTCGAAGAGTGCTGCTGCGGGCAGCGTAAATCGAGAGGCGCTCTGTAATATTGGTCTTGACATCTACTCCACCATCTGCGATTATGCAGGCATAAAGCTCGATAGGGAACGTTATCGCGGAAAGTCGCTGCGCGATGTGGCTGAGGGGCGCGAGAAGGAGCTGCACCCAGAGGTCTTTGTCGAGACTCTGCTCTCGAGTGTCGGAACGCGCGGATGGGCAATCATTGAGGGTCGCTATAAGTATGTGTTGTACCAGACCTATCAAAATCGGGAGATGCTCTATGATTTGGAGTCGGATAGAGGTGAGATGGTAAACCTTGCGGTGGATAAGCGTTATTGTGGCGAGGTGGACCGTCTGCGCCAAAAGATGTATGAATGGAGCCTCAAGGTGGGGGATAAACGCCTTGAGAGAGAACTTAAGTGGTATGTTAAGAATCCGCAAACCCCAACGGGACATATCAGAGGAAATCGCTAACCTGCACCATAAAACCTTAAGCCAAAGTATATAGTTATGAGCCAAAAACTAAATATCGCAATGTTGCCACTCTCGGCAGTGGCACTTTCGGGGTGTGTGGCTCAGAGCGCACCCGAGCAGCCCAATATTATTATTATGATGACCGATGACCACACTACTCGGGCGTTGAGTTGTTATGATAGTTCGCTCTTGCAGACCCCCAACCTCGACAGGTTGGCTCGTGAGGGTATGTTGTTCGAGAATTGCTTTGTGGCAAACGCCATATCGGGACCCTCGCGCGCCTGCATCCTGACCGGAAAGTATAGCCACGTGAACGGCTTTACCGATAACTCGCGCACCTTTGATGGCGACCAGCAGACTTTCCCCAAGCTGCTCGATAGTGCGGGCTATCAAACAGCAATGATAGGTAAGTGGCACCTGAACTCCGACCCGCAGGGATTCGACTATTGGAGTATTCTGGTGGGGCAAGGCGAATATTATGCACCTCAGTTTATCGAGAACGGAACACTCACTCAGAGTGAGGGCTACGTGACCGACGTAATAACCGACAAGGCAATATCGTGGCTCGAGGGACGCGACCGCAACGCCCCATTTGCCATGCTCTACTACCATAAGGCACCCCACCGAAATTGGATGCCTGCACAGCGTCATTTGGGAATCTTCGACCAGACTCACTTCCCCGAGCCTCAGACTCTGTTGGATAGCTACGAGGGACGAGGTTCGGCTGCACGCGAACAGGAGATGGAGATTGGTCGCGATATGTGGCCCGAGTGGGATTTGAAGCTTATGCGCGAGGAGGAGTTGGCTCGCGGAGCCGAACTCCAAAAGGAGGAGAATGCCAATGTGGCAGATGTGAAACGAGCCAACGACCACAAAGCGAGCATCGAGCAGTACAGGGCAGCCTTCAATCGTATGACCCCCGAGGAGCAGAAGAGGTGGAACGAGGTATATCTGAGGCGTATCGAGGAGTATGAGCAGTTGAAGGATACCGCCTCGAAGCAGAGCCTCACACGTTGGAAGTATCAACAATATATGCAGGACTATTGTGCCGTGGTTAAGGCTGTTGACGAAAATGTGGGCAGGCTGTTGGAATATCTCGAAAAGGAGGGAGAGTTGGATAATACCATAATTATCTACACATCGGATCAAGGATTCTTCCTCGGTGAGCATGGATGGTTCGACAAGCGATTTATGTATGAGGAGTGTCATCGTACGCCCCTTCTGGTGCGTTATCCCCACTCTATTGAGGCAGGTTCGAGGTCCGAGGCGTTGGCTATGAATATCGACTTTGCACCCACGATTCTCGATTTTGCGGGCATTGAGATTCCCGAGGATATTCAGGGTCGCTCGCTCAAGCCGGTACTTGAGGCTCAAGGCGAGACTCCCGAAGATTGGCGCAAGGGTGTCTATTACCACTACTACGAATACCCTTCGTGGCACTCCGTTAAGCGTCACTATGGCATACGCACCGAGCGTTATAAACTCATACATTTCTATAACGACGTGGATGAGTGGGAGTTCTACGACCTTGAGAACGACCCCAAAGAGTTGCAAAATCTCTACTCCGACCCCGAGTATGGTGAGGTGGTAAAAGAACTTAAGCTCCAGCTTGAGGCTCTTCAGAGGGAGTGTGGGGATAACGACCCTCAAGAGCGTGAGGTGGAGTTCTTCCGCGGAGCGTCAACCCTCTAAAATCGTAAGATTACAAAATCGCAACAACATCAAAAAGAGCAAAAACAAAAGTATAGAAGTATGGATAGACGAGAATTTTTGAAGAAATCGGGATGGGGACTATTGGGTCTGGCAGCCTCAGGCTCATTGTTGAGTTGCATATCGAGCAACGACGAGCGTAAAGCTACCCCCGAGGAGCTTCGAAGCAGGCTTGACGGATTGAAAAATATGAAGGTGTGGTGGGGAGATATTCATAACCACTGTAACCTAACCTACGGACACGGCGACTTGGAGGATGCCATCTCGGCAGCACGCGAGCAACTCGATTTCTGCTCCATCACTCCTCACGCCCTGTGGCCCGATATTCCCGGTGAGAACGACCCTCGCCTGAATTGGGTTATCGGCTACCATACCGAAGCATTCAAACGTCTGCGTGCCGGCGGTTGGGACAAATATGTGAAACGTATGCAGGAGGTGAACGAACCCGACAAATTCTTGACCTTCCTCTCGTATGAGTGCCACTCGATGGAGCATGGCGACCATGTTGCTCTGTGTCACGACTTCACTACACCGCTTATGGAGTGTAGCTCGGTCCCCGACCTGAAACAAAAACTCAAGGAGCATAAGGTCTTTGTAACGCCTCACCATATGGGCTATCAAGGTGGCTACCGAGGCTACAATTGGGGAGCTTTTACCGACAACGACCCGCAATTGCCATTTGTCGAGATGTTTTCGCGTCACGGTCTTGCCGAGGGCGATATGGGCGACTACGACTACCTGCACGATATGGGCCCCAGAGTATGGGAGGGTACGGTCCTCTATGGTCTGGAGAAGGGTCACAAGTTTGGCTTGATGTGTTCGACCGACCAACATGCCGGCTACCCGGGCAGCTATGGCGATGGTAGAATAGGTGTGCTTGCCGACGAGTTGGATAGAGATAAGCTCTGGGATGCTATGTCACGTCGCAAGGTGTGTGGTGTGACAGGCGACAAGATAAAGATTGACTTCAGAGTCAATGGAGCGACTATGGGCGACCATATCAGCGGCTCGAAGCGCGAGATATTGCTCGCAGTCGAGGGTCAAAACTATATCGACTATGCTGATGTGGTGAAGAATGGCAGAACGGTGGCTCGCCTGAGTGGTCCGATGTTGGCAGCAAAGAGCAGTGGTACCATTCGCGCAAAGGTGAAGATAAACTTCGGTTGGAATCGCGAGGAGGAGTATGTGCATTGGCAAGGCAAGTTATCCGTCTCGGGTGGCGAAATATTGGCAGTTCAACCCTGTTTCAGAGGAGCAGCCTTCACTTCGCCTCAGCCCGGCGAGAGTCACTTCCGTACGCGTGTGAATCGGGTGTTGTCTAAGAGCGCAACAACCGTAGAGCTTGACCTCTACTCCACGAAGAATCCCAATGTCGTAACGCCCGCACAGCAGGGTGTGATACTTGACGTGATGATGGATTGTGGCGATAAGATTATTGCCGATTTCAACGGTCAGCAGTTCAGCTATACGCTTGGCGAGCTTCTTGAGGGGTCGAAGGCACACTTTATGCGCGGATGGCTCAGTGAGGCGATACAGTTCTCGCGTGCAGCTACCGAGGAGGCCTTTGCCGTGGCAACCCACTTTAGCGATAATGCCGAGCGTGATACCGATTATTATTACGTGCGCGTGCGACAGAGAGATGGTCAGTGGGCTTGGTCGTCGCCTATCTGGGTCGATAAATAGTGTTGGTTATGGAGCGTAGATATGCGGTAGGTGTCGATTTGGGCGGAACGGCGGTGAAGTTCTCGCTGGTGGCAGAAGATGGCGAGGTCCTATATACGGGGAAGTTGCCCACTTGTGCCGATGAGGGTCGCTCTGAGAGGGTTATCGAGCAGATACTCGCAGGTGTGGATTTAGCTCTTGATTACGCTGCAAAGAGTGGTATCAAACCCTTGGGCGTGGGTGTTGGTACGCCCGGTATCATCTCCGAGGATGAGCGTGTGGTGCTTGGTGGAGCCGAGAATCTGCCCTCGTGGCAGAATATCGACCTTGCGGGAGTCATTGAGCAACACACTCACCTTAGGTGTAAAATAAATAACGATGCCAACCTTATGGCACTTGGCGAGACTCGCTTTGGTGCGGCGCGAGGAGCATCTGATGTGGTCTTTCTGACCATCGGTACGGGCATTGGTGGCGGAGTGTTGATTGGGGGCAAGCTGTGGGGCGGCTATCGTAATCGTGGCACTGAGTTCGGTCATATAAGCATTAAGTACGACGGCGAGATGTGTAACTGTGGCAATAGGGGTTGTCTGGAACATTATGCCTCGACCTCGGCACTTGTTCGTCGCTTCGAGGCTAAGGCTAAAGAGCTTGGTCGTAGGATTGAGGGGTGCGATGGAGAGCAGATAATAAAACTCTATCACCAAGGCGACGAGCTGGCCCTTCAGCTCATGGCTGAGCATTGGGACCTGCTTGCTGCGGGCATTATAGGAATTATTCACTCTTTTGCCCCCCAGAGAGTCGTTGTCGGTGGCGGCATTTCGGAGTCGGGAGAGTTCTACATTGAAGAGTTGCGTCGAAGAGTGTTTGGCTCGGCAATCAAAGAATGTGCAGAGTATTGTTCTCTTGTGGCGGCAGAGTTGGGTAATCGAGCCGGTGCGCTTGGTGCTGCGGCTCTAATTTTAGGATAAAATTTTAGGTAATTATATATTACTTTACAGTAACTCTTAAAAGTCTTGATTTTGGTCAGGGCTTTTATTTTTTAGAGGGATTGGATAAATGTTTGAGAAACTTTTATTATATTTATACATTCAAACTAATACAATTTTGATATGGACAAACTAACAAAACAGCAGGAAGACATAATCAGTAAAATGATAGCAGAATCTTACAATGAAGAGATTACTCAATTTATTCTTAATTTTATAGGAGAGGGGAATTGGTCAAAACGAATATTAAGTAACTGCATGGTTTCTTTCTTAACAGAAGAACAAAAAGAACTCTCGGAATCCTTTGGATACGGTTATACTTTCGAAGAAATGGTTGATAAAAGTATAATTTCTGTAACTAATCGTCACATTTCAGAAAGACTAAAAAAGATGGGAGTCACAAAATATCTATATGAGAACAATGATTATATAGACGATATTAGGAACAAAGTGATTATATGTGAAGGTATCGATGTCGATGAAATTATGAATGTTGAGCGAATTAAAAAAATGATTTATGACTGATGATATTAGAAGCCAAATCTCAATATGAAACAATAGTCTTCTCTGATGACTCAAATGAGGATTTCGATAAATATATCGAGTTCTTAATGAGAGAAGATCACTACTGTCCACTAAAAATTGTGGACTATTAAAAATTAAATAAACTTGGTT